>DFZJ01000032.1:0-182 GCA_002382045.1 Syntrophaceae bacterium UBA4059 | reverse complement strand
GCAAAGTATGAAAGACGAGCCGCTCAAAGAGTGTCCCGAATGTGGAGGAAATGTTCAAAGGCTGGTGAGTGGCGGCAGCGGTTTTATGATGAAAGGTCAACCCTCCAGCCGTCGCGATTCGGCAAAGGGTTGCTCTTTAGAAGAAACCGGCAAGACCTGCTGCGGAGCAAGCCAGCGTTGCG
>DFZJ01000016.1 GCA_002382045.1 Syntrophaceae bacterium UBA4059 | reverse complement strand
TTGATTTGTAATGTCCCAGGATTCGGCAAGATCGCCGACAATATTCATGTTTTTGTCGTATTTGACGAGTCCGTTAAAGACCAGGCCGCCGACGGCGTGCGATGCCGAATCGGAGGCCAGAAGCGGAATCAGGTTGCTGGCGTCCCCGATTGCGCCCTGCACCAGAATATCGCCATAGGCGGGCGGTTTGTTTGCTTTGGACCGGACGTTGTTTGCCTGCGGCGATTTATCGCAAGCAGCCAGGAACACGACAAGCAACAAAATAATGCAGGCATAGGATGATCTTTTCATGGCGAGTTTCATAACCCAGTCCCTATCTGTTTGCAATCTCATTTTAATCGAATGGGAACAGAAGAGAAAAACCTTTCAAATTTCGTCGATCCGCCTTCTGATACCGCCTCTCTTCGATTAAAAAACGCCTGATCCCCGCTTATCTCATGTTTGCGTGCGGAAATCAGGCGTGATCTTCATATTGCCGTCAGCCGGGTGTTTTAAAAACACAAACGGCTTAACTGACCATTATTTGTAAAATCCGGAAACGGCGACAACATCCCCGACCTTCTCGTAGTAAGCCGACTTTTTTTCCACTTTTTTGGTCTTAGGATCGGACCATGAATAATCAACGCTTCCCTTGCCGTTCTTTTTTGCGCCTTCTAACATTTGCGCGACAAAAGCAAACCCATTGGCGTCTTTCAATGTCAGCCATGATTTACCAATCATTCCGGGTGCGTAGGGATGAACTTTCACAATGGCATTGTCTATCGCAAAGACATATACATATAAATCTTTCAAAACATATGCGCCGTTTTTATCTTGAAGCTTGGGATAGGCTTTATCTCCCTCCGCTTTGATCAAAGCCACCGCTTTATCGAGCAGCGCTTTGGCTTCCTTGGCACTCCCTCTTTCCTCGGCAAAAGAAAAAGATGCGATGAGACACAATGACAAAACGACAACGACAATTGCTTTAATTCTCTTCATAAATACCCTCCCTTAATTAAGTTACGTAGCACGATCTGCTACAAATATTTCATGCAAGGTCTCTTCAAGATATAATTCCTGTAAAGTCCTCTGCATGCCTTTACACGCCTTTACATGCTTCTTGATGTTTCATGGGACATGACTCTGTCTGTTTAGCCCTCTGTCTTTCTTATTCTTTTAAAAAGAATGGGGAAGAAGCTTATCCGGGGCGGAAATCTCACCGGAGTTGCTTTTAACCGCTCCGGGACGGGCATGGCGAGACATGCGGCCTGATTCTTCCATTCCTGTCTTGTTTTCTGTCTTGAACATCGACATAATATCCGTCAGTGATTCCGCATTACCGGCATTTTGTTGTGTTGTATTGCTCATCTCCGCTATAGCGCTGTTGATCTGGCCGATGCCCTGGGACTGCTCTTTGGATGCGACGGCAATTTCCGCCATTAAGGTAGTAACCTTTTCAGAGCTGGACGTTACTTCGCTGAAAGCTGCGTCGGTAATATTGACAAGATTTTCGCCTTCTTTGACTTTTTTAACAATGTCGTCGATCAGCGTTGAAGAATCGTGTGCAGAATCTTTAGCGCGGATCGCCAGATTCCGGACCTCATCGGCAACGACGGAAAAGCCTGCGCCGGCTTCACCGGCACGGGCCGCTTCCACCGAGGCGTTCAAGGCGAGAAGATTGGTCTGGAACGAAATTTCATCGATACTTTTTACAATCTTCTGGGTCTGCTCAATGGCTTTGGCAATCTCTCTCATGGAATTCGTCAGCCCCGCCATGGACCCATTGGCCCTTTTGACGGCGCCTTCTGCTGACAGCATGAGTTGATTGGCCTGGGTTGTATTTTCGGCATTTTGCCGGGTCATGGAGGAAATTTCGTCCAGCGAGGCAGACGTTTCCTCAATGGAAGCCGCCTGACCGGCGGCGGAATCTTTTAATTCACTGGAAACTTGGAGGGCTTGCCCCACGGCGTCATTCATTTTACTGCGCATGATATTGACCGATTCGATCAAATCGCCGATTTCGTCCTTGGACTGCAACCGGATGTCCTGAGTCAGATCGCCCTCGGCAAGACGGCTTAGCACCGTGATCGTTTCCCGGATGGGGCGCAGAATGAGACGTGTCACAGACACACTGGTCAGATAAGATATAACAATGGCAACGATTAGGACGAAAAGGAATATCTTCAGTGTCCTTGAAGCCAATGTGACGGATGCTTCATATTTTTCCCGGCTGAGCTTGTCTTCCAGTGCGGTGAGAGCCCGCAGACTCTTATCCACGTCTTCAAACTTTTGTTCCGCCATGACAAATGTAATGTTGGCCGTGCTGGCATCCGTGGCGGCTATTTCCAGGGTGTTTTTTGCCCGGTCGTGAAATTCCACCATGTTGTCATAGGCAATTTTGTAGAGTTTCTTCTCTTCCGGCGTCAGGTTTGGAGAATCAAGAATCTTTTTAATGAATTCGATAGTAGCGGAAATTTTAATATTGGTCTTCTTGGCCAGCTCGTCGATGCGTTGTTTCTCATAATTGGCGCCAATCCAGCTCATGAGCTTGTATAAGTCCGCCTGAACCGTCGACATATCCACCAGAATTTGGGAACTGCTCTGGTAACCTTTGAACCGGTTGTTGTAAATGTCATCAATGGAATTTGTCTGGGTCGAAATAGCCATATAAGTTCCTATGGCCAGGAGGATCAAAAATGCCAGGACGACCATCGGCGCTAAAAGTATCTTTTTGCCTAATTTTAAATTATGAAAAAAATTAATCATACTTGAACCCCCATTAATGTATATGACCTTCCATCATCAATTCCTACATCAAGATCAGTTTGAGAATCTCTTATCTTCACTACGAATCTCTTTTACATCTTTTTTCTGATTTAATGCAATCAATAAATACAGCGATAAACATACCATAAACCATATGTGGGGAGGTGCTATGAAGGCCCTCGATGGCACACTTTCCACCAGGGATGGAAAAGTTTCTTAGAAATTTCAGCAGGATCACTACTTTTTATGCATATTGCCCCATTCATCAAATCTTTATATTAAATTCTCGCTTTTAAAATGGATTTGTGAATTAATTCTTAAGTGGAGATCGAAAATATGCTTAGTCTCCTCAGGAGTTGGTTATGAAAGTCAAGACCCAGGAGCTTTTTAATTTTTGTTCACACTTTGCCGGCATGGTCGCTGCCATTATCGGCACGGTCTATCTGGCAATAGCCGCCGGTGATTCGGCCTCCGGCCTTGTCACCGCGCTTATTTATGGAATTTCCGTTGTTTTCCTTTTTTCGGCAAGCACCTTGTATCATGCGTTCAAAAAGGAAGAAAACGAGTTGTCCTTCTGGAGAAAAATGGACCGTCTGGCCATTTTTTTCATGATTGCGGGAACATTTACGCCGATCTGCTATTTCTGCCTGGAAGATCCGTACAAATGGTACATGATTGCTTTCCAGTGGAGCTTGGTGGGCGTTGGCGTGATTTCCCAGATTTTCTTTCCGAGAGCGCCCAGAAAGCTGTATGCGGCGATCTATCTATCCATGGGCTGGTCGGCGCTTTTTACCGTCAAACAGATGCTGGCCAATATGTCTTCGTCCCAGGCAGTCCTCCTTGTTTCAGGCGGTATTGCTTTTACACTGGGGGCCATTATTTACGCTATAAAAAAACCCAGGATCATTCCGGGTGTTTTCAGCTTCCATGAAGTCTTTCACATTCTGGTGCTGATCGGCGGCGTTCTGCATTATGCCATGATCTACGGAGTATATTCCAATCTTGGCGCCTGATGAATGGACACGGCACTTCCCCTTACCAAACCAGGCCTGACAACGGATAAGCTTTTGTCCGACGAGTCGGCGTTATTTATTCAAGAGTATGAAACCCACTATACGGCAGGTGAGAGCAAACCCCGTGATATCGGGATGCCCTTTTTCCTGCATGCGCCTGCATCTGATACGGGTGTGCTCCTCATTCACGGACTCATGGCAGCGCCTGCTGAGGTAAGAGAATGGGCGGATTTTCTGCACGCCAAAGGCCTGACCGTTTATGCGCCCAGGCTTGCAGGTCACGGAACATCCTCTGAAGATCTCTCAACGCGCAACTACCACGACTGGCTGAATTCAGTTGATCGCGGCCATGCCATTCTGAAAACATGCTGCAAAAAAATTCTGATCGCCGGTTTCTCAACCGGCGCCGGTCTTGCGCTGCAATCCGTTATTCTGAAACCCCATGATTTTGAAGCGGTCATTGCCGTCAGCGCGCCGCTGAGATTTAAAAGCTTTTCGTCCCGGTTTGCCGAGCTTTTGAATGGATTCAATCATCTTTGCATTCTTCTGGGCCTGCGTGGTCTGGCTTTCGAGTTTATGAAGAACGATGCAGACAATCCCCACATCAACTATCTGTTATGTCCGGTCAGCGCTTTTGTTCAGGTAAAAGCGCTCATGAGAGAAGTCCGCCGGTCACTTGCCGGCGTTGGCATTCCGGCGCTGGTCATCCAGGGGAAACATGATCCCAAAGTCGCGCCCCAAAGCGGACCTGCCATATTCCGATGCCTGGGTACGGACAAAAAGCATTTTGCCTGGATTGATTTTAACAAACACGGAGTTGTGCGCGGCAAAGTAGCCCGCGAAGTCTTTCAAGAAGTCGAATCATTTCTTGAGAGGTATGGCCTCCTTAATTTTCTTTTATCAAATCAAGCTTAGACGGGTTGTTTTCCTGTTCATTGCTTTTTGCCATTCCCTGTGGTTTCCACCATCTTTATGCCTAACGCCTGTTTTACCTGCCGCATGGTTTTCTGATTAATTTTGACAAGTGTCAATATATTTATTGAACCAGCCAGTCCTTCAATGGTATCAACATTTCAATCAGCGGGGATTTGAGGAAAAAATAAGTGGTCACATCACTGGAACTTTTATCGCCGGCAGGCGACGCCGACATCGGGATTGCCGCCATTGATCACGGCGCGGACGCCGTGTATATCGGCGCTCCCAAGTTTTCCGCCAGGGCCGACGCGGGAGTGGGCGTTGCCGATATTGTCCGCCTGATCCGGCATGCGCACCTTTATTACGCCAAAGTTTATGTGGCGCTCAATACCATCCTGACCGACCGGGAGCTTGCCGAGTCGCTTGATATTATCCGGGAGATCTATCAGTTGGGCGCCGATGGCCTGATTATTCAGGATGTGGGTTTGCTGGAGCTGGATCTTCCCCCGATTCCCCTCATAGCCAGCACTCAGATGCACAACAGCACGGCCCAGAAGGTGCGGTTTCTCGAGGCCGTGGGTTTCCAGCGGGTCATCCTGGCCAGAGAGCTCTCCCTTGAAGAGATTGCCGACATTCGTCAAAACACCAGCCGGATAGAACTGGAAGCTTTTGTGCACGGGGCCTTATGCGTTTCCTACAGCGGGCAATGCTACATGAGTCAGGCTGTGGCGGGACGCAGCGGCAATCGCGGCGTCTGCGCCCAGCCCTGCCGGTCCCACTACACATTGACGGATGGCGACGGAAATATAATCCTGCAAAACAAATTTCTCCTTTCGCTCAAAGATATGAATCGGATGAACGCCATACCGGACCTGATCGCAGCCGGGGTTACGTCCTTTAAAATCGAAGGAAGGTACAAGGGGATTGAGTATGTAAAAAATGTCACGGCCGCCTACCGGCAAGCCATCGACCGATTCATCAGCGGTCATCCCGGTTACCGGAAGAGCAGTTCCGGGGTGAGTACATTCACCTTTTCGCCGGACCCGGACAGGACTTTCAACCGCGGTTATACCCAATACTTCCTTTCCGGCGGGAAAGAAAAGGTCGCCTCCCCGGACACGCAGAAATCCATCGGACAGCCTGTGGGTGAAATCACCGGCGTGGGAAAGGATTATTTTCAGATAGCCCGCCTTGATCTTCAAAACGGCGACGGGCTTTGCTTCTTCACCAGGAAAAACGATCTGGCCGGATTTCGGGTGGATCGGGTGGATAAGGGGAAAATCTATCCCAATAACATGAAGGGGCTGGAGATCGGCGCCGCCCTCTATCGCAACCACGATATGGCCCTCACCAGAATCCTTCAGAAATCATCAGGCGTTCGCCGCATAGCCGTGGAGATGGATTTCCAGCAGGAGGATACATTGATCCGCCTGACGGTGAGAGACGAAGACGGCCATGAAGCCGGGATGTTCAAGGAGGTTTTGTTTGAGCCTCCCCGTGATCCGGACCGCGCAAGATCGCAGATTGAAAAACACCTGACCAGCACCGGCAACACGCCATACCGGACGGCGGGCTTGACGATTCAGCCCCGTGAGCCGGGATTTCTTCCGGCAAGCCTTTTGAACGGCATTCGGCGGGACGTTCTGGATGCGCTCACCAAAGTCAGACGTGAAACATATTCGCGTCCAAGCATTCCGTTTACGCCCAATGATGTTCCATACCCTGAAAAGAAGCTCGACTTCCACGCCAATGTCGCCAACGCCCCGGCCCGCGAGTTCTATGAACGCCATGGCGCGACCGTCACGGAGCCTGCCTTTGAAAATCTTTCCGACACAACCGGAAAAACCGTCATGACCGCCCGCTACTGCATCCGGTATCAATTAGACCTGTGCCCCAGGGAGCAACGTCCGAACATCCCCGTCAAAGAGCCTCTCAAAATCAGGGATGCTCACCATACCTATCGTCTTGAATTTGACTGTCGGCAGTGCAGGATGTTGTTGATCATGGAGGGTCAATAGCGCGTACTCATCCGATCCGTTCTATATCGCATGGTCCTACTTGTTAATCCTCTTTGCACCGGTTTTTATTTTCTTAGGTTTCGGCTCCGCTTTAAGTTTTTCTTCCTCAGACATTTTCTTTTCGGCATCGTAGGCTTCAGCAAGTTCTTTTGAAGCAGTTTTCCAATGATCATTCCTTTCATTTTCCCTTTCACTTTTCCAAAAAGAAAAACCGGAATATTTAGGATCTCTTGCACTTTTCCAAGATTCTCCTGCCTGCTCGTATTCAATTAAGCAATTTCCTACATGCAAATCAAAGCTGTTTTCCGGAACATCCTTATGGGGATCCTCCCGCTTATGCTTTTGTTTATACAAATTAAGCTCAGCTTTTACTTCAGACAATAATTCGTAATAGGTGTCATAGCTAATATTTGTTTCCGTGCTCGCCTTTAATTTTTCAAATTTTTGTAACAACGCTATTTCCTCTTCTCCCGCTATGGCATTATTTGCAAGGATTAGACTTATCGCTAAAACACAAATATTTAAAATAATTGCAAAAATATGCTTTTGTGCCATCCCAGCCTCCCTTATTTAATATATTTTTAAATTGCGTAGAGCACCCACCGCGTATGCTTGCATCCATTAACTGACTTGTCAATAATCATTTATTTGCTTCCTGTATTCTTCAACAATTATTTTGACCTGATCCTTATTACGATGTAGGATCCCCTGCCTTAAAATAATTGCATCGGGCAAACAACCCTCATGGCTGAAGAAAAAACAACCCAAAAGGTATGGCGTAAGATGCGCGAAGACGCGCTACGGATGAAGGCTGCGGGCTTCTGGGATGTCCTGTCTGATGCCATCAGGAACTTCAGCAATAACGGCGATGCCAATCAGGCGGCGGCCATTGCCCTCTATGCCATCTTGTCCGTTATTCCGCTTCTGCTTTTAACCATCATTGCCGCCGGATCTTTCTTCAGTTCCCATCCGAACATTCAAACGGACATTGTCAGCGGCATTCAGATTTTTCATCCCTATTTTTCAGGGGATATTCTCAAACAATTAGGACAAATCGAAGGCAAGAGCAAAGTTCTGGGCTGGATCGGCGTTCTGGGACTTGTCTGGCTGTCGGCTGCAATTTTCAACGCTGTCGAATCAGCGCTTAATATTATCTTCCGGACCGGGCAAAAACGCAATTATTTTGTTTCCAAACTGATGGCCTTCTGCATGATACCGGCAGCCTGGATGATCGGCGGCTTCAGTATTTTGATCAGCTATGTGGCGCTGTTGCTGGCCAGGCATCCTTCGCTCCTGCCCGGCAACATGGAAATTTCATTGACGGCGCCTGCGCAAATTGTTCTGCGTTATATTGTGCCGTATCTGATCGTTGTGATTCTGGCTGTCGCCATTTACCGGATCGTTCCCACGCTAAAAATCCGCTTTTCCGTGGCGCTGGCGGGGAGCGCTGTTTTTGCGTTTCTTCTCGAAATTGCCAAACAGTTTTTTACCTGGTATATCACCAACTACACCCGCTATAATGTTATTTTTGGTTCGATGGAAACAATCGTTCTTCTGGTTATCTGGGTTTTTTACATGGCCCTGATTTTTTTGTTTTGCGCTGAAATGATGTCCTCCTATACGCGGCGTGATCTCCTGCTTCTGGAGAGAGCTCTGCTCAAGCCTCATCATTCCATGTTGCAGGTGGATGAACGCCTTTTTAAAAGATTCGGCCGTGCCTATACCCGCGGCAGCATCATTTTCAACGAGGATGATTCGGGGGGTGAGATGTTTTATGTTCTTTCCGGACGCATTTGTCTGGAGCGGGTCGATTGTCAGGTCAAAAAGACGCTGGCGGAAATGGGGCCGGGGCAGTATTTCGGCGAGATGGC
>DFZJ01000015.1 GCA_002382045.1 Syntrophaceae bacterium UBA4059 | reverse complement strand
GGCGATCTATCTGACGGAATACGCCAGGCAGGGGAAAATCGTCCGTTTCATCAAAGTCGGCATCAATTGTCTGGCCGGCGTGCCCTCGGTCGTTTTTGGTTTGTTCGGCCTGGGTTTCTTTGTTATTTTCCTGGAATTCGGATCGAGTATTCTGGCCGGATCGCTGACGCTGGGATTCCTGATTCTGCCGACCATCATCGGCGCGTCGGAAGAAGCCCTGAAATCCGTGCCGCAGACTTTTCGTGAAGCATCACTGTCTTTGGGGGTTTCCAAATGGCAGACCACTTACCGGATTGTTTTGCCCAATGCCATGCCCGGGATTTTGACCGGTTCCATATTAGGGATAGGCCGCGCCGCCGGCGAAACGGCGCCGATCATGTTCACCGCCGCCGCCTATTTCACCGCCAAACTGCCCGGTTCGGTTTTTGATGAGGTGATGGCCTTGCCGTATCATATTTATGTTCTGGCAACGGCGGGGACAAACATTGAGGCAACACGGCCCATCCAATTCGGGACGGTGCTGGTTTTAGTGGCGGTGGTATTGGGAATTGATCTTGTGGCTATCGTTATCCGGAGTTATATGAGAAGAAATAAAAGGTGGTAAGAATGGACTCCAACATTATTATAAAAATGAACAACGTGAACTTCTATTATGGTCCAAGCCGGGCCCTGACCGACATATCCATGACGTTTCGGAAAAATAAAGTTACGGCGCTTATCGGGCCTTCGGGATGTGGAAAGTCCACCCTGCTGAGGCTTTTGAATCGGATGAACGATTTGATCGACGGAACACGGGTGGAAGGAGAAATTCTTTTTGAAGATAAAAATATCTATGCGCCCGGTGTCGATCCGGTGGAAATTCGACGCAAAATCGGCATGGTCTTCCAGAAGCCCAATCCTTTTCCGAAAACGATTTACAACAATATTGCCTATGGCCCAAAACTGACCGGTGTGAACACGGGTGACTTGGACGCGCTGGTGGAACAAAGTTTGAAACAAGCCGTATTATGGGATGAGGCCAAAGATGTCTTGAATAAGTCGGCGATGAATCTTTCCGGCGGTCAGCAGCAGCGGCTCTGTATTGCGCGGGCGCTGGCGATGAAACCGGATATCCTGTTGATGGATGAACCGACCTCGGCGCTCGATCCGATTTCCACCGCCAAGATCGAAGAACTAATCGAGGAATTGAAAAAAGACTATACAATCATCATTGTTACCCATAATATGCAGCAGGCTGCGCGTATCTCCGATGAAACGGCTTTCTTTTACATTGGAAACCTGGTCGAATATAATAAAACGGAGAAAATATTTACCAAACCCGATGTTAAACAAACAGAGGATTATATAACGGGTCGATTCGGCTGAGAATCGACTGGAGGGGGAAATGGAAGAAAAAAGGCACACCAGCTTACACTATGATCAGGAATTGCAGGAAATCAAAAACGATCTGATCTATTTAGGCGTCCTGACGGAAAAGGCTATTCAGCAGGCGATGTCGTCTTTATCCGATAGAAATTCTGACATCGCGCGAAAAGTCATCGAAGAGGATAATGACATTGACAGGTTGGACACAGACATTGAAGAGCGCTGCATCAAGATACTGGCGCTCAGGCAACCGGCGGCAATTGATTTGAGGTTTATCACCACCGCGATTAAAATTACTGGTCATTTGGAAAGAATCGGCGATATGGCGGTGAATATTGCGGAAAAAGCCCTCCAATTAAATGAAGAGCCGCAGCTCAAACCCTACATTGATTTGCCCCGGATGACCGATTTGGTCTGCCCGATGATCAAGGACGCTCTGGATAGTTTCATTCGCAGCGATTTGCAGATGGCGGAAAAAGTCAGACAGACAGAGCAGGTTGTTGATGATTTAAACGAGCAGATTTTCCGGGAGCTATTAACCTTTATGATGGAAGATTCCGGATCGATCCACAGAGCCCTCTTGATCATGCAGGTTTCTAAAAATATGGAGCGCATCGCCGATCATGCCAAGGGCATTGCGGATATGGTTGCTTATATGGTGACGGGTCTTTGTGTCCGTCATCAAACCTGTGGCGTAAATGAATAAGGAGCCGGCGTGAAACGCAACCTTTTTTTAAAGATATTTTTCTCCTATCTCGTCATTATTTGTTTTTCATTTCTTGTGTTGAATATTTTTATCAAGGATGAAATGCGCAAAGTGATGACGGGTAAAATTGAGGGAGAATTGTTGACTTATGTGGAACTGATTGATCTCAGTTCCGCGCGGGCAATGTCTGATCAGTTGAGACAGATTGCGAGCATATCCGGTTCGCGGGTGACGTTGGTGGATGCCAGGGGCAGGGTCTTTGCCGATTCGGAAAAAGACATTGCCCAACTGGAAAATCACTTTAACCGTCCGGAGATACAGGAAGCAAGACTGCGGGGCAAGGGTAAGTCTACCCGCTTCAGCCAATCGCTGGGTGTGGATATGCTCTATGTCGCCGTACCCATCAAAATAAAAGCGCAGATTGCAGGCTATGTCAGACTGGCGCGTCCGCTTCATGATGTGCAGTCTCTTGTCGAAAAAGTTCATCAGAAAATATTGCTGGCCATCTGCATGGTGGCGATGATTGCTTTGCTGGTTGCGCTTTTCATTTCTTATAAACTTGCCGAGCCGATTCGGATGATGGAAAGATTT
>DFZJ01000158.1 GCA_002382045.1 Syntrophaceae bacterium UBA4059 | reverse complement strand
GGATTTCATAATCCTTGTTGAAAGCCGCCGTGAGCGGCTGTTCTACATTGGCGGCCAGCATCTTTTGATCGGAGAAAGATTCCGAGGTGCGGATCAAAAATTCATTGTCGCCGAACTGTTGAATCGTGCTGTTGGCCAGCTTCGTTGATTGGAGAGACGCACGAATTTGATCGGCGGAAATATTTTTTGAAAATTTAACCTGAATGATTGAGCCGCCGGCGAAGTCAATGCCGAGATTAAAACCGCCGTGAAAGATAATCGATCCAATGCCGATCATGATCAGGATGGCTGATAGAACCATCGCATACTTCATTTTTCCGACAAAATCTATGTTAACACCTGGTTTGATCAACTCCATGCTCATTTTATATCTCCTGCGTGCGCTTGAATTTAAATGCTGATTTTCTTAATGTTAAAGTTCTGTGTGACGTAATCGAAGATTACCCTGGTTACAAAAATAGCGGTAAAAAGACTGGCCAGCAGGCCAATGATGGTTGTTACCGCGAATCCCTTGATCGGGCCTGTCCCGAAAAACATCAGAACAAGAGCAGAGATAATACCCGTAATATGCGTGTCAATGATGGTAATAAAAGCTCTGTCGTAACCCATGTCGAGAGCCATGCGGGGGGTTTTTCCCGTTCGCAGCTCTTCACGAATTCTTTCAAAGATCAGAATGTTTGCGTCCACCGCGACGCCGACCGTGAGGAGCATACCGGCTATACCGGGCAGGGTCAGCGTTGCCCGGAAAGCTGCCAGAATTGCCAGGATCAAAAATATGTTAATAATGAGGGCAATATCGGCCACCGCACCGGAAAGACGGTAATAAACAACCATGAAGAGAATAACCAAAAGCGAACCGATAAGGGTCGCCAGAACACCCTGTCGGATCGAATCGCTGCCCAGAGAAGGACCAACCGTTCTTTCTTCAAGAATATTGACCGGGGCGGGCAGAGCGCCGGCGCGCAGAACGATGGCCAGGTCGCGAGCTTCCTCCATGGTGAAGCTGCCCGTAATCTGAGCCTGACCGCCGGAAATTCTTTCCTGAATGACCGGCGCTGAATGGACGACGCCATCCAGAACAATGGCCATCCGTTTCCGGACGTTTTCGTTGGTAATGCGGTCAAAATCCGCCGCACCCTGCGCGTTGAATTTGATGGAAACGTGGGGCTCGCCGAAGCGGTCGGAAATCTGCACTTTGGCGGTTTCCAGCGAAGCGCCGGTCAGGAGCGTTTTGTTCTTTAATAAATAGGGCACCTGGCCTCTCTGGCCGGTGGATTTGTCGGCGCGCGAACCGTAAGCGATGATGGATCCCTCCGGCACGTTGCCGCGAAGCGCTTCATCCAGAGAATGTTCCTCATCAACGATTTTGAATTCCAGAAGCGCTGTCTTGCCAATCAGGTTTTTTGCTCTTTCGGGATCTTTGACGCCGGGCAGCTGAATCAATATGCGGTTGTCGCCTTCCGGTATAATTTCAGGCTCCGCGACGCCAAACTGGTCTACACGGTTGCGGATCGTTTCCAATGAATGTTCAATCGTCAACTTTCTCAGATCGACCGCTCTTTTGTCATTGAACTTCAAGGTGATCAATTGTCCCCCGTCGCGCGGGGTGGAGGAGGCTATTTCCAGATCAGGAAACTGGTCTTTCAATACTTTTTCCAGAATGGATTTGCCTGCTGCATCGGTCAGCTCCAGTGACATGGTGGCGCCTTTGCTTTTTTCCACATTCCGGAAGCGGACTTTGTTTTCCATCATGGATTCTTTCAAATCATTGGATATTCGCTCCATCATGGATTCCAGCGCTTTATCCGTATCGATTTCCATCAGAAGGTGCATGCCGCCCTGCAGATCCAGACCCAGATGAATTTTTTCCTTGGGTACGTATTGATCCAATGGCGACGGAATATTACTGAAGAAAGTCGGTATCAAAAAGTACAAACAACCAAGGCACACAGCGGCGGTGATCGCTATCCTGATTTTTAAAGATTTGAACATGAAATGCCCCTTTCTATACTATGACTTTGTCGTCGCCGGAGTTGGAGAACCCGATTTTTGAAGAACAGCGCCGATCGCGCTTCTCGAGACTTTAATTCTTACTTTGTCGGCAATTTCCAGAGTGATGACTGCATCGGCCAGACCGGTGACCTTGCCGTAAATTCCGCCGGTGGTCATCACCGTATCGCCATAAGCGAGGTTATCCAACATCGCTTTGAGTTCTTTTTGCTTCTTTTGCTGGGGGCGGATCATTAAAAAGTAGAAGATGCCGAAAATCACCATCATCATGACGATGAAACTCCAATCACCAAAGCCGCCTGCCCCTTGCGCTGCCGGTGCTCCCTGATTGCCGCCCATTGCGTATGCTGTTGATATCAATTTTAGTTCCTCCTTCAATTAAATTGCTCTTTACCAGAAATTTTTATAATTTCATCTTAATTTATTGAAAAATCTTTTTTTAATTCTAAAAAACGGTTTTCGTTTATGGCCGCCCGTATTTTTTCCATAAGACGCATATAGTGGCGGATATTATGAATCGTGTTCAATATCATCGCCAGGATTTCACCGGCAACATAAAGGTGCCTTAAATAGGCCCGGGAATAATTCCGGCAGGTGTAACAATCGCATGTTTCATCAATGGGTTTATGATCTTCCCGCCAGCGGGCGTTTTTTATAACAATCTTTTCGGAATTTGTAAACAACAATCCGTGCCTGGCGCATCGGGTCGGCATCACGCAATCAAACATGTCGATGCCGCATGAAACGCCGTAAACAATATCCGCCGGTGTTCCGACGCCCATCAGATAGCGGGGTTTCTCAGATGGCAGCAGCGGGGTAATTTCATCCGTAATCGCATACATCAGCTCCTTGGGTTCGCCCACGCTCACACCCCCTAAGGCATAGCCGTCAAAATCGACAGGAACGATTTGTTCGACCGCCTGACGGCGCAGGTCCAGATACGCGCCGCCCTGGACAATGCCGAAAAGCGCCTGATGGGCGTTTGTTTTGGCCTCTCTGCATAATTTTGCCCATTTTGTAGTGAGCGCCAGAGAGTCCTGTGTTTGCTTAAGTGTGGCGGGGTAGGGTGTGCACTCATCGAGGCACATCATCATATCCGAGCCCAGCGCTTCCTGGATTTCGACCGCTTTTTGCGGCGTCAGCAGATGCTTGGAGCCGTCGATATGCGACCGGAATATTACGCCGTCCGGCAGTATTTTGCGCAGGGCGCCCAGTGAATAAACCTGAAATCCACCGCTGTCCGTGAGGATCGGCCCCGGCCAGTTCATAAAGGAATGGAGACCGCCCAGCTTGCGAATTGTTTCATGCCCGGGCCGCAGATACAGGTGATACGTGTTGCCCAGAATGATTTGAGCGCCGCAGTTGCGAATATCTTCGGGACGCAGGGCTTTGACGGCGCCTTGCGTTCCGACCGGCATGAACGCGGGTGTGTCCACCGTGCCGTGAGGGGTGATTATTTTTCCCAGGCGCGCGGAGGCCAAGGTATCTTTTTTAATCAATTCAAACGAAAAAGACATTGGATCAATCCTGTAAAATCAGCATGCAGTCGCCGTAACTGTAAAATAAATAGCGTTGATCAACGGCCCGGGCGTACGCTTCCTTGATAAAATCCGTACCGGCAAAGGCGCAGACCAGCAAAAATAACGATGATTGGGGCAGATGAAAATTGGTTAAGAGCCCATTCACGATTTTGAATGAATAGCCGGGATATATATAAAGACAGGTTTCACCGGATTGAGGCGCAATGGTTCTGTTTTGATCCACGACACTCTCCAGTGTTCGGGTTGAGGTTGTGCCCACGGCAATGACCCGCCGGGCATTGTTGATTTTGTTCGCTGTCTCGGAGCTGATTTCAAAAAATTCCGTCTGCATGATGTGATCTTCGACGGTTTCGGCTTCGATAGGCAAAAAAGTGCCAATACCGACATGCAGCGTTATCGGGGCGATCTGAACGCCTTTAGCTTGCAGGGCGGCGAGGACATCCGCTGAAAAATGAAGGCCGGCGGTCGGGGCGGCAATGGAGCCTGCGGATTTTGCATAAATGGTCTGATAGCGTTCGCGGTCGTCCGTATTGTCCGGCGCTATGCTCTTTTTTCGCTTAATATAAGGAGGCAGAGGGGCGCGCCCGAAGCGTGCCAGGTAATTTTCAAAACCGTCCGCGGCACAAAACCGCATCAGCCATTTTTTGTCGGAAACCCTGGCGATGATCTTCGCCTCGCAGGCGTGTCCAAGATCAATCGTGTCATTTTCACTGAGCCTTTTTCCGGGGCGTGCCAGCACTTCCCACCATTCCGAACCGTCCTTTTTTTCTTTGCAGGTTAGAAGGAGTATTTCCAGAATCGCCCCGGTGGATTTCTTGCCGTAAAGTCTGGCTGGAATGACGCGGGAGTCGTTGACCACCAGCACATCACCGTGTTCCAGGCATTCCGGCAACAGGGAGAACCGGCTGTCCTCGATGGTCTTTTTTCGAGGGTTCAGCTTCATCATGCGGGAGGCGTCCCTTTGCGGACGAGGGTGTTGCGCAATCAGCTCCTCGGGCAGACGATATGAAAAATCCTTTAACTTCATCGTTTCTCCGGCAGTAGTGAAAAAGTTTAAGCAAGTAATCAGAATAAGATGCGGCTGTCAATCAAAACCGTCAGCGCCGCCCGAAATAAAGCAGGATCAAACCGATAATGATGGCGGAAATGCCGATGCCCCGCAATGTCGTATCCGGCAATGTTGAGAGTTTAATCAGATAGGGTTTCAATTTTTCGGGAAAAACAAGATAGGGGAGGCCTTCAACAATGAAAACCATACCCATGACACAAAGGAAATAGTCCACTTTTTACATCCTCTTTTCTTTAGCATCATTCCAGAGGGCATCCATTTCATCGAGCGTTGCGTCCGTGAGTGATCGGCCTCGGGTGGAAAGCTGCTTTGTGATGTAGTCAAAACGCCGTAGAAATTTATCAATGGCGCCTGTTGCCGCCGCTTCTGCGTCTATAGAAAGAAAGCGGCTGAGGTTGACCAGAGTAAAAAAAATGTCGCCTAATTCTTCTTCAATGGCTTGCCCATCAGCTTTTTGCAGCGCCCGGGCGAGTTCGTCCAGCTCTTCATGTAGTTTTTTCAGGACCTCGTCGGCATTTTGCCAGTCAAAGCCGCAACGGGCGGCAACCGTCGTGATCTTTTGCGCTCTTTTCAGCGCGGGCAGTGAGCGGGGAATGCTGCCGAAGAGATCGTTGTCCGGATGCTTGCCGCCCCGCTCTTTTTTCTTGATCTCCTGCCAGTTTTCCTTTACTTCCCGGACGGAGTTGACTTTGACGTCACCGAAAACATGCGGATGGCGACGGATCATTTTTTCTTTAATGGCCGCCATCACGTCGGCCAGCGAAAATTCTCCGGATTCGGACGCGATTTCGGTGATAAATAGGATTTGAAACAGCAGGTCTCCCAGCTCTTCCTGAATGTGCCGCGGATTGTTTTCGGCGAGAGCGTCGAGGACTTCATAAGATTCGTCCAGAAGATATTTGCCGATGTCCTGCCGGCTCTGCTTCCGGTCCCAGGGGCACCCGCCCGGCGCCCGCAGTTTTTTAATCAGTGCGATCAGTTCCTGTAATTCTTTTTGAGAATCGTTGACGGAATTCATTTTATATCATCATCCACTTTTACGAGTTGGGCAGGTCATTAGCACAATAAGGAAATGCTGACAATGTTTTCTCTCACGGTAAATTTGTTCTGGCCGAAACATGCCGAAACAGCGAATTTCTGGTTTTCTGCCCCCATGTGATATCAAATACTTGTGGGAAGAACAAATTTACCCTGTGTTTTCTCTGTATGGGAAAACAACCCTGTTGACAGGACAGTTGGAGTTTCCTATAGTCTGATCATGTTAAAGAACGTTCGCCTCTATCAAGGCATTATTTTTATAATGCTTTCGGAATTATTTTTTACCATCGCCACCATATTTTCCAAACTGTTAACCAACGCATCGGATGTTTCCGCGCTGGAGGTAACCTTTTCCCGATTTTTTCTGGGATGGATTGTTGCCGCGGTGATTGTTTACAAGAATTCGCTGTCCCTTGTTCCGAATAATTTGTCCCTTCTGGTCTGGCGGGGCGTGCTCAATACCGTTGCTGTCATTCTATTTTTCCTGGCGTCGCAATACACGACCATCACCAATACCCACATGCTCAACATGACCTATCCCTTTTTTATTTTTCTTTTCGCGCCGCTTTTTTTCCGTGAAGAAAAAATATCACTTTTGATGTATCTGATTTTGATTGTCGCGCTTGCCGGTATCTGGCTGGTGATCAATCCCAATCTGAGCGCCGTCAACAAGGGAGATATATTCGGCCTGCTGTCGGGGATTGTTGCGGCTTTCGCGATTATTACGCTGAATATGGCGCGAAAAAATGATTCGACAATGGTGATTCTGTTTTATCTGATGTCGATCGGGACGGTATTGAACGGTCTGGCCATGCTGCCGGTTTTTGTATGGCCGAAAGGCAGTCAGTGGCTGCTTTTGCTGGCATCGGCTTCGGTGGGTGTCCTGGGCCAGATTTGCATTACCTACGGCTATAAGTTTATTACCGCACGCGCCGGTTCACTGGTTTCTTCATCCCGGATCTTCTATGCCGTTGTGCTGGGCATGCTGATTTTCAACGAAGACCTGACGATGCGTATTGCCATGGGTGGTTTGCTGATTCTTCTTTCGATTGTGGCAGTGACCTGGCTTCACAAACCGGATCAAGAAGTTCCATCAAACCCGTAGCGGGCAAATCGGATTTCGGAAATGCAAATTTTCAGTTGACCTTGAACAAAGGACTGTCTTTTCCGAAGTCGATAATAAATGGCGTCTGAGGATGTCCCAGCCTGCCTGAAATTTCTGTTGTCTTGTCCTTCGAATATCTCCCAAGCTTCATCACGGTTACTATGCCGTCGTTCTCACGATCCACCTCACTGCTGTTGGCAATCCCCTGCAGCAACGTATGGGTGTATAAACCATTGCCCTGATAGCCGTCCAGCGCCGTTTGCACACTGCCTGCCGATGCAAAAATATGCAGCCCCATTTTTTTTGCCAGTACGGACATCCGGGCATCATACAGGCCGCTGACGATAGTATCGACCCCCCCGGCATGACAGGTATCAAAGACAAACAACTGCGACAGGGATTTTATCTTTTTCGATATTTCAACAATTTCATTGGAACTGATCAGGCTGGTCGTATTGAACAGCTTCCCGTCAAAACCGCTGGTGACGATGTAGTACTGACCCTGAAGCAGCAAACCATGGGAGGCGTCAAAGAATATAAAACGGTCTCCCTGTTTAATTTTTTTGGACAGACCGTCTATCGTGGACAGGATGTTTTGTTTACTGGCCTGTTGATTGACCAGACGGACCAGATGGATGTTTTCCGGCTTATACAGAGTGCGGGCCCTGGCGGACAGCTGGTTTGAAAAATCTGACGCATCCTTGGCGGCATACTTGAGGTTAATAGAGGCGTCACGATACTTGTCGATGCCCACAGAAAGAATATAAAGGTGAGGCTCGTCCTGTTTGACCGTGGATGTGAACCTGGCTGTTTCCAGAAAACTCTGTACGGTATTGGTGGCGTTAAAAGCCGTCAGGCTGATTTCATTTTCGCCCGCGATCGTTTCAACTTCAACGCAATTTTCAACGAGGTTGCCTTTCGGCGCAGACAGTTGATTTTCGGACAATTTCTTTCCCTTCACCACCAGTGAACGCATATCCTGATAGACCGTTCTGCTATTGAGTGAGGCCAGCTGCATCCTGGCCGTCGTTTCGTTTTTAACCACTTCGCGGTAAAACCCATCGGACTTGATCAGCTTGCCGTTCTGGAAGATCCGGATTTCGCCGATTCCACCGCCGGCACTTTTGACACGATAGCAGACTTTTGCTGAAGGCAGGTTGGTTTCCCCCGGCAATGAACTGAAACTGACTCTCGGCGGCGGTGTTCTGATTGCTTCGCTCAGCGTCAACGTAACCAGGTTTGCAATATTTTCCCCGTTGAGTTTTGCCGTTACAATATCGGGACGGTAAAAGAGATCGTAAAACTGGTCAATTCCGTATACTTTGGTATTCACCAGAATATTCAATGATTTATGACCGTTTTGTGATGAATTGTAATAGCCTTCCTGGGTGACAATGATCCATTCGCCGTCATTCAAATCAACAAACTTGATAAATTCCTGGCCGGTATCGCCTTTCCATAAGCGTATCGTACCGTCCGCTCCGCCGGAGATAACCATATTTCGTGCGCTCGCAAAAGCAATGGATTTGACTTCTCCCGTATGCCCGGCAAGGGTTTGCAGCTCCCGCCCGGTGGCAACATCCCAGATCTTCACCATATTATCCCGGGCCGCCGACACGATGCGTCCGCCGTCGGATGAAAACGCCAGAGCGTTAATTCTTCCTTTGTGGCCGGAAAAAGTTTTTATCTTTTGACCGGTGGAAACATCCCACAAATGGATGGCGCTGCCCCAGTTTCCGGAAAGCAGATATTGACCGTCAGGCGAAAAGATAACTGTGCTGATGCGATTATCAAAAGCGCGTAAATTCAAGGTCATTTTTTCAGCCATTCGCACAACAACTGCAGGAGGGGCATCCCCCGTAACGGGTGCGGCTGGCGCGGTTGGAACGGGACGTACTGCGCCGCCTCTTCCTCTTCCGCCTGCGAATCGCTCATTCTCTCTGGCTGCCTGATATTCGGCGGGCGGCTTGTTCTCTTTAAAAGGTCCGACTTCGGTTGCGGTGGACGCATCCCAAAGTTTTATTTTACCATCCCAGCTTCCGGAAACCACATATTGACCGTCCGGCGAAAAACCGACGGAGTTCACCCAGGCTGTGTGTCCGTTGAATTTACGTATTTCTTGTCCGGAGGCAATGTCCCAAAGCCTGATGATTTTATCGCTGCCCGAGGTCAGCACAGAGCGGCCGTCGGGGGAAAAGGCTACTGAATCAATCAGGTCATCTTTCGTGTTTCCAATAAATGACTTGATGGCTTTTCCTGTTTCCACATCCCAGAGGATGGCTTTGTGGTTTGCGCAGCCGGTGAGGACAAATTTGTCATCCGGCGAAAACGTGACAGAAAAAATGGCATCTTTAACGTCGACAAATGACCGGATTTCTCTACCTGCTTCCACATTCCAAAGCCTGAGCGATGTTCCACCTGCCGAAACAATCATCTTGCCGTTGCTGGAATAATCCAGGGCTTCAATTTCATGATGCCCAGGCGGAGCGTAAATCTTAGCGGTCATGTCAGTGGCCGTTGGGCCCGGACTTTCATCGAAAGCTTTCGGGGCCTGTTCGCGTCCACCGGCGGCGGGTGATTGCCCCATTCTTCCGACAAGTGTCATGATGGTGGGAGACAGACGAAATATCGACAAAACGATCCGGTCACCGGGGCTGGATCCGGAAACGGCGCGTTCCAGTTCACTGACGTTTTTGATGCTCTGATAATTAAAGCCTACAATGATGTCATTGGGTTTTATGCCCATTTGCTCTGCGGCGCCGCCTTTTGTTACGCCGGCAACCAGGACGCCATCCTCCAGACTTGTTAACCTTGAAAGCATCCTTTTATAGCCGCCTTCCAGTGTCTTTGACTGCAACCCGAGCCAAGCCTGTTCATCGGCAAGGGCATTGCCGGGAAAAGCAATGGATAGCGACAAGAAACAGATGACCAGCGCGCAGATATATAAAAACGAAGCTAAAGATAAAGACGGGTTGATGAATCCGCTTCCACAAACATCCCTTTTGTTGTTTGAGATCATTATTTTTGGGCCTCCTGCCCCCGTGAAACGATCATTTCACGATAAAGATGTCTCTTTGTCTGTCCTGAAAATAAATGTGGTTATATTGTGATCCGTTGACCCGGTCGAAAAAAGCCTCGCCGCTCTGGCGGCATTCCGGACAGCAGGAATTGGGCAGGATCACCGCGAAGATCTTCTTGCCTGTGTCCGCGGCCGATTCAATCATGACCACGCCGCCGCAATCGTTGCA
>DFZJ01000002.1 GCA_002382045.1 Syntrophaceae bacterium UBA4059 | reverse complement strand
ATGTTTACATGTCGCAGATGAATACGAATATTGCGAAAGTCTTGAAAGCGTCTGGATATATTAATAACTATGATGTTGTGAAAGATGAAAAGGGTCGTCCAATGCTCAAGATTATCCTTAAATATCCGGATGCAAAGCGTACGGTGATTACCGACATCAAAAGGGTCAGCAAGCCGGGGCGCAGAGTTTATGTGGCCGCTGATAGTATTCCGAAAGTGCTCAATGGTTTTGGCATTTCGATTCTTTCCACTTCCCGCGGGGTTATCACCGATCAGGAAGCCAGGGAGTCAAATGTCGGCGGCGAAATTCTTTGTAAAGTTTGGTAAGTAAATTATAGATTTTTTAACGGGAGTTCTTGTTCATGTCGAGAATAGGTAAAAAGCCGATCACTTTTCCCAAAAACGTGAAAATAAGCCAAAGTGACGGCATTGTTAAAGTTGAAGGGCCCAAGGGCATGTTATCTTCAAAATTGCCGGATGGCATTACAATGGTTCTTGCCGATGGGAATTTGACCATCGAGAGAAAATCCGATGATCGCCTGGTCCGTTCCTATCATGGATTAGCCAGGACCTTGATCAACAATATGGTGACCGGTGTCAGCAACGGCTTTACAAAGGGATTGGAAATATCCGGCGTCGGTTACCGTGCGGAAATGGCGGGTTCGACCTTGAAGCTGGTTTTGGGTTATTCGAGCCCCTTAGAATACAGCGTTCCCCGGGGAATCGATGTAAAAGTTGATAAACAGGTCAACTTGGTTGTTTCCGGAATCAACAAAGAACTGGTCGGACGTGTTGCATCGGAAATTCGGTCATTAAAGAAACCGGAGCCGTACAAAGGCAAAGGAATCAAATACGTAGGTGAGCATATTCGCCGTAAAGCCGGAAAAGCGGCAGGCGCAAAATAAAAGTTAATTCAATATAGCCTTAAAGAGGTGGAACATTGGCTTCCAAAAAGACACTAAAAATCAGAGATAAGAGAGAGAAGAGAGTAAGGGGCAAACTGACGGGAACTTCGGAGCGACCGCGTCTATCGGTTTTCCGTTCGGATAAACATATCTATGCTCAGGTGATTAATGATGCTCAGGGGATAACCCTTGCAACAGCTTCCACACTGAGTAAGGAATTGGCCGGCAAGCTCAAAGGAATCAAGAAAGTCGATGTGGCCAGGGAAGTGGGTAAGTTGATTGCAGCGCGTTTGCAGACTTTAGGCGTCGATAAGGTTGTTTTTGACAGAGGGCGGTTTCTCTACCATGGCCGTGTTAAAGCCCTGGCCGATGCAGCGCGGGAAAAAGGTCTTAAATTTTAAACTAAACCAAGTGTATAGAACTTATGATAAGGGAAGAATCGTTGGAAAAAAAAGAAATGAAAGATGGGGAGCTCCTCGACCGCGTGATTGCCATTAATCGTACGGCAAAAGTCGTTAAGGGAGGAAGACGGTTTCGTTTCAGCGCGATTGTTGTGGTCGGTGACGGCCAGGGCATGATTGGAGCTGGTTTGGGCAAAGCACATGAAGTTCCCGAAGCGATTCGCAAGGGGATGGAAATGGCCAAGAAGAACATGGTCAAAGTTGCGGTTGCCAATAAAACGATTCCCTACGAAGTTCTGGGAAAGTTCGGTGCGGGCAAAGTTTTATTAAAACCGGCATCGGAGGGAACAGGCTTAATTGCCGGCGGCGCGGTGAGAGCGGTCTTAGAGGTTGCCGGCGTTCATAATATTTTGACAAAATGCCTGGGCTCGCACAATCCGCATAATCTGGTCAAGGCCACTGTCGAAGGGCTTTGTCAGTTGAAAGACCCTGCGGAAATTGCCGCACAGAGAGGCAAGTAAAATACAACGAGGGTGTTTACAGTGGGCAAAATGTTAAAAATTAAAATGGTAAAAAGTGTTATTACACGGCCGGAAAAGCAGAGAAAAATTATGCGCGGCCTGGGACTGAATAAATTAAACAGCACTGTGACTCTGGTGGATACTCCGGAGATCCGTGGCATGATCAATAAAGTGATCCACCTTGTTTCCGTGGAAGAGTCAAAGGAGTAGGTTATGGATTTAAGTTCTCTGAAAGCGCCTGCCGGAGCGACAAAAAAAAGAAAAAGAGTCGGCCGTGGTGACGCTTCCGGTCACGGAGGAACATCCGGTAAAGGACATAAAGGACAGAAGGCCCGTTCTGGTGGTTCAACCAGGGATGGTTTTGAAGGCGGTCAAATGCCCATGTCCAGGCGATTACCCAAAAGAGGCTTCCGCAATCCCTTTAGGGAAAGCTATGTCGCTGTCAACCTCATGGACTTATGCCGCAAATTTGAAAAAGGCGCAGTCATTGATGAAGCAGCCATTCTGGCAAGCGGACTGGTTAAGAAAAAAGGCGACGGCGTCAAGATTCTAGCTAAGGGTAACATTGATTTTCCTGTTACCGTTAAAATAGCTAAAATCAGTGCGGCCGCAAAAGTAAAAATCACCGCCGCAGGCGGATCTGTTGAAGAGGTAATTTAACTTGCTGGAAGGATTGGGCGGCGTTTCTAAAATACCTGAATTGCAGAGAAGAATCTTGTTTACCTTGCTTCTTCTGGCGGTTTATCGTGTTGGTGTGTTTATTCCGACACCCGGAATTGACAATGTTGCGTTGCTGGCGTTTTTTGATCAGGCAAGAGGTTCCATGCTTGGACTGATGGATCTGTTTGCCGGTGGCGCATTGAGCACATTCTCAATTTTTGCCCTGGGTATTATGCCCTACATCACCTCCTCCATTATTATTAATTTGTTGACTGTAGCTATTCCGCATCTTGAAAAACTTTCCAAGGAAGGTGAAAACGGCCGCAGAAAGATCACTCAATACACCCGTTACGGCACCGTGGGGTTAAGTATTGTTCAGGGATTCGGCATCGCCTGGGGCTTGCAGCAAATGGCCAGTCCAACAGGCGCGCCCATTGTTTTAAATGCCGGATGGCCTTTTATATTAATGACCATTATCACGCTGACTTCCGGTACTTCATTTTTAATGTGGCTGGGTGAGACGATTACGGAAAAGGGAATCGGCAACGGGATATCCCTGATTATTTTTTCGGGTATCGTGTGTAATATCCCCAGGGCGATAGGCAGTACCTGGCGTTTATATTCATCCGGCGAATTGCATTTTATAATTTTACTTTTACTGGCTGTATTCATGGTCGCCGTAATAGGTGCGATTGTTTATGTCGAAGCAGCGCAAAGACGAATTCCCGTGCAATATGCCAAGCGGATTGTGGGAAGGAAGATGTATGGCGGGCAGACGACCCATTTGCCGCTCAAAATCAATTCCGCCGGTGTTATCCCGCCGATTTTTGCATCATCCGTGATCATGTTTCCGGCAACCATTGCTAATTTTGCGCCCCAAGGCTGGATGCAGACGTTTGCCGGACTTTTAAAACCCGGACAGTTTGGGTATGAAATCCTTTTTGTGGCATTAATTTTCTTCTTCTGCTTCTTCTACACGGCGGTTACAATTAAGCCGGACGACATGGCTGAAAACATGAAGAAATATGGCGGATATGTTCCTGGAATCCGGCCGGGAAAAAAGACAGCGGAATATATTGAAGAGATACTGGAAAGACTCACCTTCAGCGGAGCGGTTTACGTTTCTATTATCTGTGTGTTGCCCAGTGTCTTGATATCTCAATTAAATACACCTTTTTATTTCGGGGGTACGTCTCTTTTAATTGTTGTCGGCGTGGCCATGGATACAGCGAGTCAGATTGAGTCACACTTACTAACCCGTCAGTACGAAGGGTTTATGAAAAAAGGACACATTGCCCGCAGACGATAAAATGTTTTTTAAGGGTGTGATGACATGGTAATTCTGAAGCAGCCGGATGAAATAGCAAAAGCCAGGGCCAGTAACCGGATTGTGGCAGAAGTATTAAGTGTCCTTCGTGAAAAAGTAAAACCGGGTGTAACAACCCGTGAATTGGATAGAATAGCTGAGAGCGTAACGGAAAAAAGAGGCGCAAAACCGGCATTTAAAGGTTATCGGGGTTATCCCTATTCGCTGTGTACATCGGTCAATGAAGAAGTGGTGCATGGGATGCCGTCGAATCGGGTTTTAGTTGATGGCGACATTATCGGGATTGATTTCGGTGTTTGTTATCAAGGTCTCTATGGTGATTCGGCGATAACACTTCCTGTAGGCCAAGCGACAGAGCAGGCAATCCGACTGATGCAGGCAACCGAGCAGAGTTTATATGCGGGAATCAATCAGGCTTGTCATGGAAACCGTCTGGGAGATATATCGGCGGCGGTTCAGGAAACGGTAGAAGCCGCCGGCTATTCAGTTGTAAGGGATTTTGTGGGTCATGGCATTGGAAAAAATATGCATGAGGATCCTCAAATTCCAAATTTTGGTAGAAAAGGACGAGGCATCGAGCTTAAAACAGGCATGATTTTGGCCATCGAGCCGATGGTCAATGCAGGGAAATATAAGGTAAAGATTTTATCGGATGGTTGGACGGTGGTTGCGGCGGATGGCAGTTTGTCAGCTCATTTTGAGCATTCGGTGGCAATCACTGATAACGGGCCGGAGATATTAAGTAAATTAAATTGATTGATTTTTTAATCGAAACGGCAGGAATAAAGTAGAATAAATGTATGGCCAAAGAGGAAGCAATAGAAGTTGAGGGTCGGGTTCTTGAGCCACTGCCTAACGCCATGTTCCGGGTAGAACTGGAAAACGGGCATAAGGTATTGGCGCACATATCCGGAAAAATGCGCATGCATTTTATTAAAATTTTGCCGGGTGATAAAGTGACGGTAGAACTTTCCCCTTATGATTTAACCCGTGGCCGGATAACTTACAGAACGAAGTAAAAGTATTTTTTTACCGGGGATAAGGAGTTGATAGCGTGAAAGTAAGATCGTCAGTGAAAAAAATATGCGAGAAGTGCAAAATAGTTAAACGCAAGGGTGTTTTGCGTGTTATTTGTGAAAACCCGAAACATAAGCAGCGTCAGGGCTAGTGTTAAACATTTCAGGAGGTTATAGGTGGCACGAATTTCAGGTGTTGATTTACCGAAAAATAAGAGAATGGAAGTTGCTTTGACTTATATTTATGGTATCGGCAAGACAAGGGCAAAGCAAATCCTGAAAGATTCTGGTGTTAGCCCGGATACAAAAACTGACGAACTAGCCGACTCAGAAATATCAGCGATCAGAAGCATCCTTGATAAAGAAGGTAAGGTAGAGGGTGATTTGCGCCGGGAAGTATCCATGTCGATTAAAAGATTGATGGATATCGGAGCTTACCGGGGCTTGCGGCACAGGAAAGGCCTTCCGACAAGAGGGCAGAGGACGCACACCAACGCAAGGACAAGAAAAGGTCCGCGAAGGGCCATCGCAGGCAAGAAAAAGTAGCTGGAATTAATTTTCGACCGGAGGAAAAATGGCGAAAACAGTCAGAAAAACAGGCAAGAAAAAAGAAAAGAAAAATATTACGGAAGGGGTTGCGCACATTCAATCCACTTTCAATAATACCATTATTACGATTACGGATATGACCGGTAATGTCATTTCCTGGTCATCGGCAGGATTACAGGGGTTCAAGGGCTCACGCAAGAGTACGCCTTTTGCCGCGCAGATGGCTGCGGAGGATGCGGTGCGCAAAGCAAAAGACCAGGGTATGCGGCGTGTTCAAGTTTATATCAAAGGTCCGGGCGCCGGACGGGAGTCGGCCTTGCGTTCTTTGCAACTGGCCGGATTAACGATTACCATGATACGCGACGTAACGCCTGTTCCGCATAACGGTTGCAGACCGCCAAAGCGGCGCAGGGTATAAAAATTTATTTCAGAATGATTTGAGATTAAAGGGAGGCGTTTTTTGGCAAGATATACGGATTCCTCATGCAGGATGTGTCGCCGGGAAGGCTTAAAGCTTTTTTTAAAGGGCGATCGGTGTTATTCGGAGAAATGTTCCTTCGAAAGAAGGGGTTATGCTCCGGGAGACCATGGTCAGTCCCACAAAAAACAACAGTCGGACTATGGCACACAGATGCGCGAAAAACAGAAGCTCAAGCGGATGTTCGGGCTTTTAGAAAAGCAGTTTCACGGCTATTTTGAAAAGGCTGATCGTCAGAAGGGCATCACCGGTACGAATTTGCTGGTGCTCCTGGAGCGCAGACTGGACAATATGGTGTTTCGCCTTGGTTTTGCCAATTCGAGGGTTGAGGCAAGACAATTGATCAGCCACAGCCATTTTCTGGTTAACGGCAAAGCGGTCAATATCCCTTCTTACCTGTTGAAAGCAGGCGATGAAGTAACTGTTAAAGAAGGCTCTCGTAAGATTAATCGGATACTCGAAGCAATGGAAACCGTCGCGAGACGTGGCGTGCCACATTGGCTGGGATTGGATAAAGATAACTTTAAAGCGACCATTAAAATGCTGCCGGTTCGTGAAGATTTGACCATGCCGGTGCAGGAACAGCTTGTTGTAGAACTTTATTCGAAGTAAACAGCGAAAAAATTTAATAAACCAGCTTGAGGGTGGGGTTAATTATGCAGAGAAACTGGTCGAGTTTGATTCGTCCCAAACGTGTAGATGTTGATGAAGCAACGCATACACGGTTTTATGGAGAATTTACAATTCAGCCTTTGGAAAGAGGATTTGGTGTAACGCTGGGCAATGCGTTGCGACGCGTATTGCTTTCTTCCATTCAGGGAGCGGCGATTTGTTCCATAAAAATTGATGGTGTTTTACACGAGTTCTCCACGGTTCCCGGAATCAAAGAGGACGTTACAGATGTTATTTTGAATCTGAAAGGCGTCCGTTTTAAACTGGGAGTGGCGGATACAAAAGTCGTGAGATTTAACGTGACCAGCGCCGGCGTCATTACGGCAGGCGATATCATCACGGACGGAACGATCGAGGTTTTAAATCCCGATCATTATATTGCCACCATGTCGGGCGGCGGTGCGTTTAAAGCGGAAATGGTGGTAAAAATGGGCAAGGGTTATGCAGCAGCCAAGAAGGAATTGGACGCCGATCAGCCCGAAGGAACCATCAATATCGACGCCATTTTTTCACCAATCAAAAAAGTTAACTACGTGGTGTCGCATGCCCGTGTCGGCCAAATTACGGATTATGATAAATTAGTGCTGGAAGTCTGGACCGACGGCAGCTTGAATCCGGGTGACGCCATTGCTTATGCAGCCAAAATATTAAAACAGCAGCTCGATGTGTTCATTAATTTTGAAGAAGTCGAAGAAGAGGTTTTGCCGGAAAGAGAAGATGAAAAAGGGAACGTCAATGAAATTCTGATAAGATCTGTTGAAGATCTGGAGCTTTCCGTACGTTCCGCCAATTGCCTGAAAAATGCGGGGATCAACACGATTGGAGAACTGGTCCAGAAGACGGAGGCGGAAATGCTCAAAACAAAGAATTTCGGCCGCAAGTCACTATCCGAAATAAAAGATATTCTCAACGAATACGGTCTTGTTTTTGGGATGAAGCTGGACGGCAATTCGTAATGGGCAGCGGTATCAATCAGGTAACACGGCTTGAAAGCAGTATTGGATTAATCATCGGGATTTGACAGTCAGGAAAGGAAAATTTAGCAATGTATCATGGTAAGGCGGGCAGAAGACTGGGACGAACCTCCAGCCATCGGGAAGCCATGTTTCGCAATATGGTGACATCGATTATAAAACATGAAAGTATCCGGACGACGGACACAATGGCCAAGGAAGTACGTAAATTGGCGGACCGGATGATTACGCTGGGCAAAAAAGGCGATCTTCATTCAAGGCGTCAGGCCTTATCGATTGTCCGCGATAAAGACATGGTCGGCAAGCTTTTCGGCGAACTGACCGAACGATTCCGCAATCGCGCCGGAGGTTATACACGCATTGTTAAAGTTGGATACCGCTTTGGTGACAATGCGCCTGTTTCCATTCTGGAATATATACCGGATGAGAAAAAGAAAGAAAAAGCAAATCCGAAGTCAAAAGCGAAAACCAAGACAGCGGAATAGTAAAGTATATTGAAACAAGAAAAGGCAGGGCGCAAACCCTGCCTTTTTTGTGGTTTTCGTGTTGTAAGCCTCGCGGAAGTGAGCGTAGGGCGTACCATCATCTTTTCTAACTTATCACCATATTGACATCCTTCTGTAACAAACAACCTCTATAGTGACGCATATTAATAAATGAGGCGCCTTTTTCAGGAAATGCCCGTTTTTTGGGGAAGGCGGAAAATTTAACTTGATTTTTATTCAGGAGGAGAAAATGAAAAGATTTTGGTTAGTTTTGCTGTCACTGGGGTTGATGTTAGCCTTCAGCACGCAGGCAATGGCCGCTGATGTAAAATTCAGCGGTGAGTATTACGCGGCGGGCATGTATTTGGATAAGACCACTCTCAAGAGTGGTACGGCCACGGACGGACCTTCGACCGCTTTTTATTACCAGAGGTTGAGAGTCCAAACAGATTTTATCGTATCCCCCG
>DFZJ01000174.1:1115-16902 GCA_002382045.1 Syntrophaceae bacterium UBA4059 | reverse complement strand
TGGGCGGGTGGCCTGGCCGGTTATGACGCAGCGAACCAGGATACCCAGATGGCCAACGGCTGGTTATTCCAGTTGCGAGGCGGTGTAAGGCCAATTGAAAAGTTGGACGTCATGCTGTCCGCAACGTATGCCGTTGCCGACAAAAAACCGTTTGTTGGCGCAACAGAGTATATGGATGACAAGTACGGCTATGAAGTGGATTTGACGGCAACCTACAAGATTACCAATAACCTGTCCTATATGCTGGGCGGAGGTTATCTCTTTACCGGTGATTACTATAAAGGAGTGAATGATGCCAACCAGATCGATGATGATTTTCTGGTTATCAATAAGCTGACGCTGACGTTCTAATCATAGTCGAAGGCAATAGGCTATAGGCAACAGGATGAAAGAAACCCCGCGGGAGCAATCCTGCGGGGTTTCTTTTTTGATATGGCCCAGTCGGGGGCGTCAGGGGCAGCCTTTCGTCTGGTATTTTTCAGAAGCATTGGCCTGGTTTATTTTCTTTCCTGTTGTATGTATTTCAGCGTATTGTTAAAGCCGAACACACCCGGAAACGCGAAATAATCTTTATATTTTTCTTTGACCGCCGCTTGTTTGTTTTTGTTGCCCACGGAATCACTCACCGCACCAAAATAATCTTTCATGGCGGTGAGAGCGCTTTGGTTAGTAACCATGCCATGGCCCGGAACCAGTGTCCTTACCTGGTATTTCCCGGATAGTGCGTCAAGAACTCTCATCCATGAGGCGACATTTGTCCCACTTTGCGCAACAAGGGCGGGGTGCCATTGATGGAAAACCAGATCTCCAGTCACAAGGAGCTTACGATTTTCCAGATAAACAACCACGTCATTCCCGGTATGCGCCCGGCCCGTATTATAGATATGAACGGTTTCAGTATCGATCTTAATTATTTTCTCTTCACCGGGCGCAAGCCGGATATCCGGATATCTGCTGAATTTATTTCCGTCTTCCTCCCACTGGTTTTTGCTGTATGCGCCGGCAATGATGGTTGCCTGAGGATAAAGCGCGTTGCCGCCGACATGATCAAAGTGACTGTGCGTGTTCACAATCGTAATGTTTTTTGCCTTGACAAAACTTTTAAGTGAAGTGGCTGCCCCCTTCATTTTGGTATCCACGATCAACGCGCTTGAGCCGTCTTCGGAGGTGAGCACAATGGAGTTACCGCAGCCAATGTAAATGGTTAGCCGGGGATCGACAACGATGGTTTCCACCATCATAAATTTCTGATAAGCACGCCAGAAATAAACACCACCTGCCGCGACAACCACCACAATAATCAATCCAACAATCAACAGCGCTTTTTTCATGTTCCCTCCTTTTGCCGTGAAAAGTGAAAAGTGAACCTTGAACCCTTGAACCCTTGAACCCTTGAACCTTTACCCTTTGTCTTCCATCCAATCCCGTCCGCCCAGAACGCGGGCGACCATCATGCTCGAAACATTATCGCCCACGGCATTGAGCATTGTAGCAGGGGCGTCCACCAGCGTGCCGATCATCGTGATGAGCACAAAAGCTTCGGGAGGAAAACCATATAAAGATAATATAAGAAGCTCGCCGATCGTGCCGCCGCCGGGAATGCCGCTGACGACCACACCGGTCAAAAGCGCAATGCCCAGAGCGGTCAGAATCGTATCCAGGCCCGCAAAAGGCATTTGAAAGATGCCGAAGAGAAAGGCGATTTTCAATACGGCGGCCAGACAGGATCCTTCCATGTGAATGGTTGCGCCGATGGGAATGACGACTTCGCTGATGTCTTTGGGCACGCCGATTTTATCCGCCGCCTGCAGGTTGGAGGGGATCGCTGCCATGGAACTGCCGGTAGCCAGTGCCATGATGGATGGCGGAATAATGTTGCTCCAGAATTTTCTCACGCCTGCGGCGCGTCCGGCGAAAAAGGCATAGCCTGTAAAAGCAATAAAAAAATACAAAATGGCCGCCGGATAATAAACAGCCATCGCGCGCGCATAGGAACCCAGCAGTTCCGGGCCGAAAATGCCGACCAGATAGGCAAAGTAAGCGCAAAGACCGACCGGTGCGTAATACATGATGTAAGAAATCAGCTTCATCATAACGGCATTGGCTGAAGCCAGAAATCCGGCGAAGGCTTTCCCTTTTTCTCCCACGGCGGAAGTGGCCAGGCCGACTAAAATAGAGAAGATAATCAGAGCCAGCATATTATTCTTGGATAAAATATCCGGAAAATCCGGAACAGTGAAGGCCCGGACGATTTGATTGCCTGCCTTGAGATGTTGAATATCAGCTGTTGCAGGCATGGGGATGTTTGCGCCGGAGGCGGGAGGAAAGAAAATGACGGCGGCAATCATGACAGCCGACGCGATGAGGCCTGTGATCACAAAGATGACGATCATCACGGAGAGAATTTTTCCCAGACGCTTAAGGTTGGTCATGGAGGCGACGGTTGCGGAAATGGAAAAGAAAACCAGTGGTACAATGGCGGTAAACAGCAGGTTTAAAAATATATCCCCCAGCGGTTTGAATACGGCGGCATCCTTCTGATAGATGATGCCAAGGACAGCGCCGAAAATGATTGAAACAATCAAGATCATCGAAAAACCATAGGATTTCAAAAATGGCGGTAAATTATTTTTCATGCTTTTCACTTCACCGGAAAGTTAAAATACGTGTCGGGATAGGGCTCATTATTGAGCGTGAAATGCCACCACTCTTTATCGTAGTTTCTAAAACCGTGTCTGGCCATCAGTGTTTTTAAAAGCAAACGGTAGCTTCTTTGTTGTGTGCCGAGGTTTTTGTTTTCCGGGTGCGATAGTTCGTGAAAGCAGTCGAAGCCCGTACCCATGTCCAGAGAGTTGTCCGCGAAGCGAACGCCCGCGGGCAGATAACACTCCTTAAGAGGTTCTCCCGAAGTATAAGCCGGTTGAACCGGCGCCGGCAGCGGCACGATGGTCAGATCAACCGTGCTGCCCCGGCTGTGGCCGGAGCGGCTGTCAATGTAACCGTCGCGGAAAAGATTGCGTTTATCGACGGTGGGGTAAAACTCTTTTTTTGTTTTGGTGTCGTCAATGTCTTTGGCCCAGCGCACAAAATGATTGACCGCCTGCTGCGGGCGATAGCAATCATAAATTTTCAGCGTCATGGAAAATGGCGCGAGGTCTTTTTGTACGCGGGCCAGCGCCTGCGCCGCAGGCTTGGTCAGAATGCACGCCGGCGCCAGATAGCCGTCCACCCGGACGCCTAAAAAATTATGCTCGCCGAAATAGCGGATATCCAGAAGGGCGTCAGGGATAACCTTTTCAATATGGACAAAAGTATCCGGCATGGCATCGGCGCAAAACGATACGGAAGGCAGTATTGTCGCAAGCAGAACTGCCGCCGGGAAAACGGCAAGAGATAGTTTAAATTTCATGGGGATGTCCTCCTTTTATTCAGCGTCAGGGTTGATGAGAATGACAGGATAAGCCGCGGGATCAAGCCAGGCCAGGATTTTCAGAATGTCTTCTTCAGACACGGCGACGCATCCTGCCGTTGATGATTTTGCCCCGGCCCAGATATGGAGAAAAATCGCGCTGCCGTAGCCTTTGACGACCGGGTCAGTATTGTATTCGATGACCATTCCATATTGATAGAGATCATCGTCCCGTTTCATTTTTTCGTAGGAGAGAGCCCGGGTCTCGTTTTGCTTGACCCAGCGGTTGTAATCCGGGGCACTGGCATCATCGACCCACAGGTCGTCCGCCAGGGCCTGACGGTAAGGCATTTTTGTCGCGGCGGATGGCGCATATCCGAAAGCCATTCCCAGCCGGTAAAGTCCGGAGGGTGTCCGCCCGTCTCCTTCCCGCTTCTCGCCGGCCTTCGCGAAACCGTTTCTACCGACGACGGCGTTCATGGGTTCCATGGCCTGACGCCAGGAAGAATTGTGCTTTTCCAGAGCGTAAACTTTTCTGGAGGTAAAAAAAAGAAAAGGCTCATCCGTTACCAGAAGCATCTGGCGGGCGTTTTCCTGAAGTCCGGATCGTGCGGGCAAAGATGTCGTGTCGATGACAGAAGGGCGTATCGAACAAGCGGATAAGACTAGAACGGCCATCAGGAGAAATAGTAAACCGATCAATGAGCGAATATGCATTTTTGCCCTCAGCGAATTAGAAGATTTTTAGACGCCGCGCCGCTTACTTCAAGGCTGTGAACAATTACTCTCTGCGTGGTCTCTTTCTGAAATTTGCGACAGAATCAAGTCAATCTCTTTCAGCATATGGCGGATATACTCACGCGACGATAGCGAAACGTTTAACCTCTTTATTCATTTCGACAGAGCTATGCCTGCTGCGGATAAATACAGGGGTTAAAACACAAAGTCAATGAAATGTTCCGCGTTGCCTGCCTTGATAAATTGAGTCCAAAATATCTTTAAAACTTACATCTCCATTGATGTGAAACGGTTGAAAGAGGCGAGGGCATTAAAAGGAAATAAAGAAAATTCAGCCGCTAAAGACAGCCTGATGAATCTTTACGTCTAACTTGGCCTTGAAGTGAGAATGATTATAGTGGTACTCTCGGCGTTTCCGGAGGAATTCGATTCTATTGAAAAATGATTTTTGCAATGTCGAGGATTTTTCTTACTTGCTTCGATTGCTTATCCTTTAGTAATCGCCACAATTCAAAAGATTCGTGTGTGGTTTCTGCCAACGCAGTAATTTCTTCGCTTCTGAAATTGAATAATTGAACCAAGGGGATTCTCAGCGCATCTGATATTTTTTCGATGGATTCAAAAGACGGAGAACGATCACCACGTTCGATCCTGCTGATCAGATCAAGGCTGAGATCGGCTTTTTGCGCCAGTTTTGCCTGTGTCATTCCAGCTTCAGTCCGTAACTGATAAAGCCTGACTCCAAATTGTTTTCTGATATTCGACATATCCGCCCTTTTGTCCTGAAGATATATTAAGTATGGGATGTTTAAAAGTGACCTATAGTCTTTTATAATATTATTTTGACTATATGTCTTATATGTGGTAGCCAACAAACAATGAATCTTCCCATCTTCTGATGAAAATAACCGCAAGGTAAATTTTAGAGAACGCCTAAAGAAAAGGAGGAAAGAGAATGAAGAAAAGTTTTGTATTTTTATCAATTTTATCGGTATTTTTTTTTGCGGCAGAAGTTTTTGCAGAGGCACCTAAATTTGGAATTGGGGCAAGGGCAGGTTACAATTTTACACGTGACGGAAGCATGGATGTTTCAGCACCGGGTTTTGGAATGGTGGGAAATGTTGATTATTCAAACAACGGCTCTTGGATGCTTGGATTAAATGGAACACTTCAAATTAACAAATACATTTCCACTGAGATCGGCATCGACTGGATCGATTCATCAAGGAATGAGTTCAAGATTGCTGGTGGATCATGGACAGCCGGCGATATCAAGCAGATGCCGATCACCTTTACGGCACGATTTCATTATCCAGTGGGAATTTTTAGCCCCTATCTAGGCTTAGGGTTGGGGTATTATTTCAGATCCTACGATGAGGACAATACGTTCTGGGCTGCCGGCACAAATGTTGATGTTGATAATGGCTGGGGGTATCATGTCAATGCGGGATCAGATATATTTCTTACAGCAGCCCGTAATCTTGCGCTTAATTTAGATGCAAAGTACGTTTGGTCAAAAGCCGACATTACGGCAACCAACGGTGCGGCAAAGCTAGAAGGCAGCATGAACCTTGATTCCATAATGCTTGGTTTGGGCATTAAATACTACTTCTAACTTTTCGAATCCTGGTCAGTCATTCATTATGGCCCGCCTCCGTTGGCGGGCATTTTTAAAGGGATTTGTGTGTCGAATTTATCTTACTTCAAACTGCACTGAATCAACCATCATATTTTGCTGATTGGTGATCGTCAATACATGCTTGCCGGTTTTCGGCGTCCAGAGAACAGTTTGACCCTTGTCAGCCAAAAGCTTTTCATTCAGCACCCAGCGCATGGGTTCCCCGCTGCCGGTTTGCGCGACAAAACCGACTTTTTGCAGATGATCCGGAATATCGGGGTCCAGCGCGATAATCGTTCCGGAGGGTGGATAAATAATCCGATGATTCCGCTGAGCGGCCACTTCCTGACGGGGATCAGGCTCGGTTCCGGCCATAAACCATTCCGGGCGATCCTCTTTTCCGGATGGTGTCAGCCGGATGAGGCCCTTGGGCGCTTTGGGGTGGAAGCCTGCGCTGTGGCCATGCAGATGATTCATGACGGCACTCCAGACCGGGGCCGCGCCTGCGATGCCGCTTACATTCCACATGGACGCCCCTGAAAAATTTCCCACCCAGACGCCGACTGTGTAACGACTGGAGAAGCCTATGCACCAGTTATCCCGCATATCCTTGCTGGTGCCGGTTTTTACCGCCGTCCAGAAACGCGTGGCCAGCGGATTTTCCAGACCGAACGTATCGCTGCGCGCATCGCGGTCCGCCAGAATATCCGACACAATAAAAGCAGCCGCAGGAGAAAACACTTTTTTCGGCGGGCTGACGGGTTGTTTAGACTCCGGGGTCAGATGCGCCTGACGCCACACGCCCCCATTGGCGAGTGCCCGATAAGCATTGGTCAATTCCCGGAGACTCATGTCGGCTGACCCCAGCGCCAGCGAAAGCCCGTAATAATCTCCCGACTCCTCCAGATGACGAATGCCCAGCTGCCGTAAAATATTTAAAAAGGATTCCGTGCCGACAAGCATGAGTGTCCGCACCGCCGGTACATTAAGCGATGACGCCAGCGCGACCCGCGCGGAAACCGGGCCGTGAAAAGTGGAATCATAATTTCCGGGCTGATAAATACCGCCGGGAATAGCGATGTCCAGGGGAGAATCGTCCAGGAGAGACGCGGCGGTAAGAATACGCCGGTCAATCGCCGTGGCATAAAGAAACGGCTTGAGGGTTGAACCGGTTTGCCTTAGCGCGCAAACACCATCGACGTAGGTTCCTGCTGACGGCTGATTGCTGTAACTGACATAGGCCAGGACATGGCCTGTCTTGTTTTCCAAAACCAGCAGCGCGCCCTGGCTGACGTTTTGATCAACGAGCGCGTCCACCTGACGTGCCAGTTGCTCCGCGGCGAATTTTTGTAACCGGGAATCCAGTGTACAGCGCAGATGGGTTCCTGGCGGATGATCTTTCAAAAGCTGTCTGGCCAGGTGCAGCGCCAGATTGGCGCGCGGCTGTATGTGATCAATTCTCGGGTAAATCTCGTGAACTTTACCTTGTGCGATGGACGCCGGAACGCGCCATTGCAGGCGCTGGTTCAGATGCAGCACTCGGGTTTCCAGCGCTTTCACGCCGGCATTGGGCGCGCGGATGAGGGAAGCGAGAACCAGCGACTCCGGTTGGTCCAGACCATGCGGATTTTTTCCGAACAAACCCTGTGACGCGGCGGCAATGCCCGCGTATTCTCCCCGGAAGGTCACCAGGTTCAGATAGGCTTCCAGAATTTCATTTTTTGACCAGCGCGCTTCGATCTCCCGCGCCATCAATATCTGCGTTTTTTTTGTTGCAGAGTCCGCTGCTTTTTTTTGACTTCAATGCCTTTGTTCAGAAAAGAGGCCAGTTGCATGGTAATCGTGCTGGCCCCGCGCAATCCCGAACCGGACAGAAAGCCCAGCGCCGCCGCGCCGAATGCCTTGTAGTCAACTCCCGCATGTGAATAAAAGCGTTTATCCTCGGAACAGATGACCGCTGCTTTCAGGGACGGGGAAATATCATTCAGCGCTGTCCAGTCCAGTCTCCGTCCCTCTTTATCGGTGCGCAATTCATGCAGCAGCGCACCGTGTCGATCCAGGAGCAAGGAATCCGATTTGACATGCGCGGCCCGTACCTCTTCAAACGAGGGCATGGCATAAGCCTGCCCCGCCAGAAGAATCCAGAACCCGACAAACACCAGGCAATATCTAATGCGCGTCATCCAGGATGTTAAAGATGTTATATTTTTTACATGCATATCATTTCAACATTTAGTTCCGATGCAATGAATGGGTTATACAATCATTCTCTGAATCCGTTACCGTTGAACCGTGAACCATTGAACCGTTGAACCGCTTGTGCCCCGCAGGGGCATGAACCCTGAACCTTCCTATCTCTCCACCGTCACTGCCGCATTCGGCCACTCTCCCAGCATTTCCGGGAAATACATCGCTTCCACCCGGGTGGCGGGCATGTGGAAAGTGCCGCTGGCGTTGAGCCGGACCGTGTATTCGACGCGCCATTTGCCTTTGGGAACGAATTCATAATAGGCGCGAAACGCCTCAAACGTGCGTTCTTCAAACGCCGGCCAGACCCCGCCTTCTTTTTTCTCGCCGGTGGTCAGGATTTGTGAATCGCGGCCCAGGCCGCCGCCCAGAATGGTCGTTCCCGCCGGCGTCGGATCATTCACCACCACCCAGGTCTGATCCGCCTCGGCTTCCAGATCCAGGCGCACACGCAGAACATCTCCTTTTGTCCAGCGATTCGGATATTTCTGCGATACGGGAGAAATGGTTTTTTTTATCTTGTAACCGCTGGAAAAAGGTTTGGTAAGCGGTATCGCAGCCAGGCTTGAGACGCTCAGCCAGGGTTTGCCGCTGCCCGCGTGGGATATGCTGATGGCCGATTTTCTCACAGGCCAGGCCAGGAGTTCCGTTCTGCCTTTGGCGTTGGCATTCCAGTTGAGGATTTTGGTTTGCCGGCCCAAATTGGTAATGGTTTGGCCGGCTACCGGAGCGGATTCAAAGGTACGGGAGAATTTCTCCATCGCCAGAACGCCCCAGGCATTGGCGAGCGTCAAATCCCAGTGACCTTTTTTTTGCCTGGCCAGAGCGCCCTGCGCAAGCCTTGGCATATCTTCCTTCCAGGAGGGTTCATTCATCAGCGTGATCAGCGCGCGGACGGCATTGACGTCTGCCGACACCATCAGCCACCAGAGGGCATCCGATCTCTCCGTGGAAAACCCCATGGTCGTGCCCTGAAAATTCAGCCGGGAGCGCAAAATTTGTTCGGCTTCTTTGACGCGCGCCGCGTGATCGGGAATATCCCGGACATTGCGCAGAATATTGCGCCAGTCGATGACGGCCGAGGTCGGCCATAGATTCGGTTCGATGCTGATTGAGCCCAGCATGGCGGCCGTCGCTTTTCCATCGCGGGACAGCGCTTCGATGGCCGATAGTTTGCGGATGCTCAAATCCGCGGCAGGATACCACGATGGGCAGGTGGCTTTTCCGGCAATAAAATTGGTGAGTCCATTTTGCATTTTCTCTTTGGCATTTTCCGGAATGGACCAGCCCGCTTCATCGGCAATGGCCAGAATATAAGAGGTCAGCGTCGGAGAACCGCATAAAAAGTTCAGCGGGAAAAATTTAACCAGTCCCGCGTTGTCCAGATACGCGGGCAGTTTGCCCATATTCGCCTTCCAGAGCGCCTCGTCGCGCAGCGTCACGGCGACGGATATTTTTTGTTCCATACAGGGGTAGGGATACCTTTTCATGTAATCCATCACACCGTCGAGCCCCTCCGACAGCTTTGGTTTCAGGGTTGTTTTCACACCGCCCAATCCGGGGATGGCAGAAGCCGGCCGCTCAACCTCCAGGCGGTAGGGTTTGTCGAGCTGCGTGATCGTGGACTGACAGGTGCTCACGGGTGTGGCGGGGACAACATTTTGCGTAACGCTGATCCGGTCGGCCGTGTTGGATTTAGCGTCTCGGGCGTCAAGGGTCCATGTCATTTTTTCAATGCCGAAGGGCGCTGTTGTATTCCAGCCGATTTCTTTCGACTCACCCGCGGCAAGCGTCGCGGCAAGCGGCAGAATTTGCCATTTCATTTCGGCAACCGATGCAGAAAGGGTGATGTCCATGGGCTGTCCTGAGGTATTGCGAATGGTAAACCCGGCGTAGTATTTGTCCCCTTCGCGAACGACCGGAGCAAGACCGGCCAGCACCATCAGATCCTGGGTTGACCGGATCGACGTGTATCCTGTTCCGAAATAGCCCGCGCCGGCCGTGGCCACCGCCACAATGCGGAAGCTGGTCAGCGAATCATTGAGCGGCACGTCGATGGACGCTTCGCCTTTGGCGTCCAGGGTGACGCGCCCCTTCCACAACAGCAGCGGGTCAAACATTTCGCGGGTGGGATCGTGGCCGGAGGCCAGTCCACCGCCGCCGCCCTGCGCGAGGGCTTTGAGGCCGAAGTGACGTTTGCCCACAACCTGCATCTGAGCGGTCGCGGTTTTTACGCTGGCGCCGCGCCGTCCCATCATGGCCTGAAGAAGCTCCCAGCTGCGGTTGGGCATTAATTCCAGAAGGCCTTCATCAACGGCCGCCACCGCCACTTCACACCCTGCGGGCGGCGCCAGGCCCGCCGTGGTCAGCGCTTTTATTTTTACTTTCGCTTTGTCGCGAACCTTGTAAACTTTGGCATCCGTGGTGACGGATAATTTCAGTTCATGATTTTTCCAGCCGACGTTGATTTCGGCAATGCCGAGTTTATAGGCCGGTTTGCCCAGGTCAACTTTGCTTTCGGGCTTTATGCCCGCCACGCGCCCCCGCACGACCAGCGCGGAAACATAGACATTGGGCGCGTAGGACGCCTTGACCGGCGCCTCAATGACTGGATTTTTACCGGAAACGGGTTTGACCCAGGCGTCCAGAATTCCTTCGCGTTCCACGGAAATCAGCGCAGTGGCCTCGCGAAAAGGCATCCGCACCTGAAAGACCGCCTTGTCGCCCGGTTCGTAGCGCTTCGCCTCCGCGATCAGATCGATCCGGTCGTGATCGCTCACATCAAACCACCAGTCTTCTTTATCCGCCACCCAGATGTCACGATTGGCGACGGTTTTGCGACCGGATGGGTCGGCGCTTTCGGCCTGTAAAATAACGTTGCCCGAAACAGGGGCTTTCGCTTCACAAAGAAGCAGGCCGTGCGCGCCGGTTTGGCCTTCGCAGATCAAACCGATATTTTGGGTTTCGGTTACGTGCTCATAGGCGTAAAAACCGCCGATCAGCCTTTTACGGTGGGAATAATTTTTCCTCTCCAGAATAGCCACTTTTACTTTTGCTCCGGTTACGGGCGCGCCGGAAATATCGAGAACCGCAACCTGAAATTTAAGTTTCTCTTTGGAGGATGCCCACGAATCCGGTTTGATGCCGATCAGATATTGCGAAGGCCACAGGGGAACACGCGAAGAGACCGTGGAAATTTCTCCATTGGGATCGGCAAATTCCAGCTCTGCCGCAAGTTCACGGGGAAGGTCCACCTGCGGCAGCCGGTCGATTACGACACGGAGCGATCCTGCCGCGTCCAGAACAAGATTCTGTATGGGCAGCTTTACGGTTTTGGCGCTGTCGCCTTCGTCGCTGTCGTCCGACGAATATTCACCGCGCCTTTTCACGCCGCAAACCGCACTGCCGTTGGCAAAAATGAAATCATCATAACTTTCAAAAGATGAGAGGTATTTGGGCCGGATTTCCGTGCGCATTTTAACCGGCAGATTTCCCGCGCCGCCGCCTGCCAGATATTGCACGCCCACGTCCAGTGCCGCCTCACGCGCTTTGATCAGAGGTTTGGCGGGCGGTGAGATGACGCCGCGCATCAGTGGAACCCGGTATTCCTCCACATGGAAATTACCGGAAAAGAATGATTGCAGGTGAACATCGTATCGTCCCAGCTTTGCTTCTTTAGGAATGGCCCAGGCCGTTTCCGCAACGCCTTTGGCGTCCCATTTCAGGGGAACTTCATATTTCTGCCCGCTGCCGGAATGGGTGATAGTGGCTTTGGCTGGCCAGTTGGCCTTTGGACTGAAACGGAATCCGGATGAGGTATGCTCGCGAAGGATATGCTTCATGTGCACCGTGTCGCCCGCGCGCAGGAGTGTCCGGTCGAAAACGGTATGGGTGATGGTCGGGGCCTGTTGATCTTCCTCCTGGAGCTGAAAACGCCACGGTTCAATGCCCTGATTCCAGCTGGAATGCACAAAGGTCAAATCGTCGCCCTTTTGCGCCGTGACAAACAGGCCGCCCTGCAATCCCGACAGCGGGTAGCTTTCATCATAACGCCAGTCGTGGTTTTCATCTTCCTTGAAGGAGCAGTAGGGCAATTTGCTTTCGTCGGTCAATTTCCGTTTAATGAAAGCGATGCCGTCTGAATTGGTTTTTCCCTGCCAGATCATCTGATCCTGACAGTCGCGAATGGTCACATCCGCGCCCGAAACGGGCTCTGCGCGATCCAGCGTGGTGACCCACACCAGCGATGATTCGCGGCCCTGTTTGAAATGGGCGGCCATGTTGGTGACCAGTGCTGTTGTCTGAACGCGCATCGGTAAATCTTTGTCCAGGAGCGCCTTGCCCAGTACGCGGCTTTCCAGTTCGACGACATAAAACCCGGGGCGTCCGAGAGGCACACCGATGACTTCAAAGGCTTTGGCGCCGTTGGGTTTGGGAAGCGAAAAGCGTTGAGCCGACGGGCTGCCGGTCAAGATGGATTGCGTCCGCGATACCGTGGCGGCTTTGCGCAGCCATGCCTGAATATTCCTGCCCCGGTCTGCTTTAATATTCAGAACTTTTCCCGTGACGTTTCTTGCCGCGTCCAGTGTTGACAACTTGAGGGATGCTTCCAGATTGCGGACGGTGACGGGAAGCAGCGCGCCTGTTTTGGATTCCAGAATGCCGAAGCGTCCGGAGAATTTGGCCAGCGGCGGGTTGTCACCGGTGCGGACTGCCAGCGGGAATTGATTGGCGTTGACCAGTTTTCGCGAGGCGTCGTCTTTCAGGCCGGGTGGCAATTCCAGTGAGAATTTTGCTTTTTCGGGAAACGGTCCGGCAAATGTAACCGCGTAAATGTCTGCCTGATTTTGATCAAATTGCCCCTTCCAGACGCCTTCACCGGAAGCGGTGTTCAACTGCTTTCCCGCGGAGGCCGGCAGCGTCCGGGGACCGGATGCCCGTAAGATGATTTTACCGGCCTGTTCTTTCGACACAGGCGCGGTGAAATTAAGCGTCATCGGCAGGAAGGGGATGCAGCCGGCCTGCGGATTTTCCCGCGAACAGGAAAATTCCGCAATAAATTCCCTCCGCGTTTCATAGGTGAAAACCTGATCCTGTGTGGTGACGATACCGGCTTTGGATTTTACGCCTTTGCCCCAGACCAGTTTGACCTTGGTATGGTTGGGAAAGCGCTGTTTGCTCTGGATTAAAACCATCGGCGGTTCGGCGTCTGAGCGCTGGCCGTGTCGCGCCCTTCTGTGAACGGCCAGTATTTTATCCCGGTCTTTTCCTTCGATCAGGCGGATGCCAATGGAGCCTGCAATGCCTTCGACGGAGAAGGATACATTTTCCAGGACAGACCGGAGATCGGGTTCGGCGTCCAGTGTCAGAATGAAAATCTGTTCCTCGTCGATGATGTTGCCGTCATAAGGCTTTGTCCGGATGATGGCGGGGCCGCCTGTGGAAAAAGTGAAAACCTTCTGCCCGGCAAGCTCTAGACCCGCCAGATTTTTCAACCCCGGCTTTAATGAAAACATACAGGAAATGCCGGCCGGAAGGTCCGCATTGAAATCATAAATCCAGTTTTTGCCATCCGCCCAGCGGCCGGCGCCCGGAGCAGGGCAGTTGATATGAAAAGGATCGGTCAGACTGCGTGGATCACCAAAAGGGACCATCTGACCGGAAAAGCGGACGCTGACCTGGCGGACGCCTTTTACCGTTCCCTGCGGGCTGAAGAATTCCACGCCGGGTGGCTCAAGGGCGAATCCCGAAAGGTTCAGAAAACAGGATAAAGAAAGAATTGCCGCGACGGATAAGATACGTTTCATATCGTTTCTCCTTTTAGAAAAGGTCAAGGATCGAGTGACTGGATGTTGAAACAAACGGATAATACGTGAATCCGGCCAGACGGTCAATCTTGAATTACTTAAAAAAATAATTCAGGAATTTGGCTGGAAATATGATATAAAGTCGCCGATATCAAATAAGGCAAATTAGATTGTTTCATTAACATTTGAATAGAGGAGGTATTTTATGAAGTCGCTGCATCAAGTGGTAATTTCCATCGTCATCAGTATCATTCTTTTGTGTGCCGGCATCAGCTTTGCTCAGGAGAACAATGACGGCAAGGTCAGTGGGGCGGAATGGACAAAAATTATCGAATCCAAGGTAACCAATCAGGTGGGCGACAAAGGATTGGTCAATTATGAGGATGGCTATATAGAATCTGTCGGCACAGGCGCTCCGCCGGAAAAGTATTATGGAAAGCCCCAGGCGCGTCCCTTGGCTTTGCGCGCGGCGCAGGTTGACGCGCTGAGAAACCTGCTGGAAACCGTTCAGGGCGTCCAGATTGACTCTACAACAACCGTTAAGGACTTTGTGGTGGAGAGCGATGTGATCAACACGGCTATCAGCGGGATGGTTAAAGGCGCGCAGATTGTGAAAAAGGAATATCTGTCGGACGGAACCGTGGAAGTGACCGTGCGCATGCCGCTGTCCGGCGTAGCCAAAGCGATTCTTCCCAAGGCGATTGCCGATGATAAAAAGCAGGACATGAAGGAGCATAAACCCGTGGCTTTTTCCAAAAAGCCCGCGCCAAGAGATGAAGTTTTTACCGGTCTGGTCATTGATGGCCGGGGTCTTCAGGCCCGTCCGGCCATGTCTCCCAAAGTGTTTGATGAAAACGGCGCTGAAGTTTACGGAACCCTGATTGTCAAAAAGGACTACGCCATTCAACAGGGTATTTGCGGTTATGCCCGTGACCTGACCGCCGCGCAGAGCAACGCCAGAGTGACAGACAGTCCGTTGACGGTCAAGGCCATTCGTGTGCAGGGCGCCGGAATGTCCGAGTTCGTCATCAGTAATGAAGATGCCCAAAATATCCGTTCTGCAAAAGACAACCTGTCGTTCCTGCAGAAATGCCGGGTGATGGTTGTTCTGGACTGATGAGCATATCCGCCCAGCGATAGACGCGCGGCGGGGTGCCTCTCAACAATATATTTTAAACCCCGGAAAGGCCGTTTCATCAGTTGATGAGACGGCCTTTCTGCGTGAATACGGCTGATACTGAGTCGCATGCAAGTCATGGTGAGTCATTTACCCGGAGCCATGCACCAGAACAAGGGGTTGCAACCCCTTGTTCTAAGCGCTAAACGGATTTTTTGCTCCGCTCAGGAAACGATTCACAGAGAAATTCAAGCAGCTTCACCGGGCGTGCTGCACGCAGGATGGTTTGATAAGAGTCTCTTTTAGCTATTTCACTCATTTAATTGATCAATCTTTTTTAAGAGAGGGTCGTCTTTCATGAATATATTGGTGGTTTCCGCCTCGTCATCATAAATAAGAACGGCCCAACCGCTTGCCAGTTTTTGTTTTACCTGTTTGAATTTTGTTTCAGGGGAAGCCTCCATCGCGCCATAGTCAGTCCCATCTCTGGAAATAAATTCGTCGATAACACCCTTCAAGGCTTCTGCGCTGAGTTTATCGGATGGAATGATGTGGACAGCCATTTAAATCTGCTCCGACGTAGTTGCTGATCCGTGACACCGCAGCGACTGTGAGGCTGCATCATAATTTTCTTTTGTCATTGCGAATTCACGATAGTGAACGTGGCAATCTAAATATATTCCAATGATCTAATATCATCAGACTTGATCCCATTCAATGGAATAATAAAACAAACGGCATCTTCGGCTTGGATTCCATCGTGTGTGTCCCAGAATATGTGCTGCATCCCTCACCAGGGTGATGTCACGCAAAGGTACGCGTGCCCGTGACAAACCTGTCATGTCGAACCC
>DFZJ01000174.1:0-1105 GCA_002382045.1 Syntrophaceae bacterium UBA4059 | reverse complement strand
CCTTGCAATGTTTCTGGCAAGTTGTATCATGCTTGCCAATCATTCAGGAAACAAAAGATCCCGTTTCAGGGGGCGCAATGTCATCCACCATCATTTACGAGCGGTTCTTATGGTTTCATAGCGAAATTAAACAAAACAGACATCCCAACGCACAAACGCTGGCCGCGCAATTTGAGATTACCGGCAAGACCGCGCAGCGCAACATTGAATTCATGCGCAACCGTCTCAATGCACCTCTGCTTTACAGCCCCGGCCTTCGCGGTTACGACTATGAGGACAACACCTGGGAGCTTCCCGGCCTGTGGCTGCATCAAGACGAACTCATCTCGCTTGTGCTTTCCTACCGCCTGGCTGCCGCCGTGCCGGACAGCAGCGTCAAAACAGCCCTGCGAACATTTCTCAACCAGATCATTGCCAATCATGCCTCCGCTAATTTCAGCATTGATGAACTGAGCGATAAAATATCCGTCAAAAACATCGCCTATGCCCGGACCAGCGAAAACATTTTTCACAGGCTTTTGGAGGCATTGCTCCGGTCCCGCCCCGTGCGGATCGAATACTATTCCCCGCACAATGATCAAACCACCACCCGCGATATTCTGCCGTTGCACCTGCTCAACTACATGGGTACCTGGCACATCATCGCCTATTGCAATGTCAAAAAAGAACTGCGCGATTTTGTTCTCTCACGGATCAAAACCGTTTTGGCCTGTGAAAACCCGGTTGACGCTCATGTGCCTGCCATCCGTGTGAAGGAATATATCCGTCAGACCTTCGGCATTTTTCAGGGGAAAGAAACCAAGGAAGTCTGTCTGCGCTTCGCAAAGGACATCACCCCGTGGATTGCCGAGCAAAGCTGGCATCCCGCGCAAAGGACCAGGGTGGAGAAAGACGGCAGGCTGTCTCTCACTATCCCTGTGGCCGATTTCCGGGAAATCAAGCGGGAAATCCTGCGTTACGGCGCGCAGGTTGAAGTCATCTTCCCCGCCGCGTTGCGGAAAGAAATAAAAAAAGAAATCGAAAAGATGAAAAAGGTTTACTCGTAGGACACGCTATGGGGGTGGAGAAGGAGAAAGATAGCGCACTGCGCCGGGTGTGGTGAAAA
>DFZJ01000125.1 GCA_002382045.1 Syntrophaceae bacterium UBA4059 | reverse complement strand
GCCGCGCACCACGTAAAATCAGCGGCTTTCGCTGAGCAGAATTTTTCCATGTAATAAGTTTTTTTGCAATTTTACGATTCATAGTGATAATATACTGCCATTGTATATTATTTGCAAGCAATAAATATCATTGAATGGTTCTTTTGACCACTTAAGCAATAATAACTGATTACAGCCAACGTTTGCGGCGGCGGTAGGATTTGACGTCTTTGTAGGACTTGGCGATGCCCGAGGCGGCCATGCCGAGGTAAAATTCTTTAACATCCGGATTGTCGGATAATTCTTTGGATGTGCCTTCCATGACGATCTTGCCGTTTTCCATGACATACCCGTAATGGGCGACCTGGAGCGCCATGTGGGCGTTTTGTTCCACCAGCACAATGGTTGTGGCGTGTTCTTCGTTGATTTTCTTAATTATTCTGAATATTTCCTGAACGACCAGCGGCGCCAGTCCCAGCGACGGTTCGTCCAGCATCAGCAGTTGCGGATGCGCCATTAACGCCCGGCCGATCACCAGCATCTGCAGCTCTCCACCACTGCAATATCCGGCGAGAGCTTTTTTTCTTTTCACCAGCGCGGGAAAGTAGTGATAGACCATTTCCAGGTCTTCTTTATAGGGTTTTCCCGGACGGGTGGCCGTACCGACGCGCAGATTTTCTTCAATGGTCAGATATTTAAAAGGCTGACGGCCTTCCAGTACCTGAATAATGCCCTGACGGGTAATAAATTCCGGCGACTGGTTTTGAATATTCACGCCGTTGCAAATGATATCGCCATCCGTCACTTCGCCGTTTTCCGGCTTCAGCAGACCCGAAATCGCCTTGAGCGTGGTCGTCTTCCCCGCGCCGTTGCTGCCCAGGAGCGATACAATATGCCCTCTTTCCACCGTCAGAGACACGCCTTTAAGCACCTGAATGACGTTGGAATAGACGACGGAAATGTTATTAAGCTGTAAAAGGATATCTCCCATAATTCACCTTAACCCCGCTAATATGAAAACGGCCAGAGCCGGAAATTCGAACGCAGTATCCGCCACAATTCCGCCAGCCCCTTGGGTTCCAGTAAAATAAATAACACAATCGCCAGACCGAAAACAAATTCGCGAAGCGGCGCCATATTCAACCCCATGCTGGAAACAAAGCCGACATTCATTAAAGCACCCGTTGCAAATCGCAGTAACTCATTGAGAACGGTAATGAAGGTTGCACCGAATATTGCACCGGGAATGTTACCCATGCCGCCGATAATAACCATGGCGATAAATTCCACTGAAAGCCCAAGGTTAAATGGTTCTGTCGTGATGCTGACCATATAATAAGCCCAGATCGCGCCGGCAAAACCGGCATAAAACGAGCTGATGGCAAAAGACAGCAGTTTATACTTGAAGATGGGAATTCCCATGCCTTCCGCGGCACGATCATTGTCGCGGATGGCAATAAATGCCCGTCCGTATTTGCTGCGCATGATATTAACGGCAAACCAGGTCATCATCACCAGGCAAATGAAAATCAAAAAGAAAAATGCCTTATCGCCGGCAATATCCCAGCCCAGAATAACCGGCCCGGGTAATGTAATGCCCATGGTTCCCCTGGTCAGGCTTTCCCACTGAATTAATACATATTCAATAATGATCTGCCCGGCCAGCGTTGCAATGGTCAAATAAAGACCTTTCAGTCTGCCGGACGGAATGCCGAAAATCATGCCGATCATGGCGGTGACAAGGCCGGCGGCGGGAATGGAAATATAGAACGGCACACCCAGACGTGTCGCCAGGATCGCCGCCGCATACGCGCCAACGCCGAAGAATGCCCCGTGCCCCAGCGAGATTTGTCCAGTGTAACCAACGAGGATATTGAGACCGATCGCGGCAATCGCCAGAATGCCGATGGTGTTTAAAATATAGAGCAGATAAGCGCTTAAGAAAAACGGCGCGACGCCAAAAAGCAGGATCAGAAATACAATAAGGCTGACGCGGCCGAACCAGGTGTCAAAAATGGTTAATTCCTGCGCGTAGTTTTCTCGAAAATTACCGCAGGGATGAAATGATAATTTTTTCATAAATATTTAAACTCTTTCAATCTCCACCAGACCGAACAGGCCGTAAGGTTTAACCATCAGAATAAAGACCAGCACAATGTAAGGCACCACGTCGCGGAGGGACGGCGAGAGATAACCTCCGGTAAAGGTCTCCAGAAGGCCGATGATAACGCCGCCAATGATCGCGCCGCCAATGCTGTCCAGCCCTCCTAAAATGACCACCGGGAAAACTTTCAGCCCGATGGCGCTTAAATCATGAACATTGACGCCATTGATGATGCCCAGCACAATACCGCTCATGCACGCCACCATCGCCGCAATCGCCCACGAAAGCGCAAAAACGCGCCGGACATGAACGCCCAGCGACAAAGCGGCCTTTTGATTGTCGGCCACCGACCGCATGAAAATCCCCTGTGATGATTTTTTGAAGAACAATCCGAAGAGAATCAGAAAAATGACGCTGATAACCAGCGTGGCGGAATAAACCGGCGCGATGTAAATGGAACCTAAGTGCAGTTCCAGTTCAGGCGGCAGGAATTCCGGATAGGTTTGCAGATTGCCGCCCCAGATCAGCAGGATAAGCCCTTTGAACATGGCCGACAGCCCCACGGTGAGCATAATAACAAAAATCAGTTTTTCACCGATGAGCGGCCGCAGGAAGAATTTTTCAATCAGGACGCCCAGGATAAAGCAGCCGGCCAGCGTAATTAAGAAGGAAGCCGCAATCGGGAGTTTTCCCCAGGTAACCAGCGAGAGAAAAAAGAAAGCGCCCAGCGCCAGAAGTTCGCCGTGAGCAAAGTTTAAAACGCTCGATGCCTTGAAGATCATGACAAAGCCCATGGCGGATATGCCGTAAAGGAGTCCGACACAAACTCCGTTAACCAATAATTGCAGAAAAAATTCCATAACCTGATTCCTTAATCCACGTCGATAATGTTGATCGTCGTTTCGATTTCGCCGATCCGTCCGTCCCGATAACGGATTTTCCCTGTTACGGGAACATTCTTTATTCCGCCATACATGGCTTCGATAATTTTGATATACAGGCCGTAAACGAAACGCCGTCGAACTTTTCCGGTGCGTGTCAGTTCATCATCGTCTGCGTCCAGCAGTTTGTAGAGCAGAACAAACTTTTTGATTTTCATCACGTCAGGCAACTGTTCATTCACCTGGCGGACTTCCTTTAAAATCAGCTCTTCCACGGCTTTTTGCTGGGATAAATCCATATACGTCGTATACGGGATCATTCTTTCTTCCGCCCAGTTGCCGACATTGCCCAGATCGATGTTGATCATGGCGGAAATATAAGGCCTTGCTTCGCCGAAGGTAACCGCTTCTTTGATGTAAGGACTGAACTTGAGACGGGTTTCTATAAAATCCGGAGAAAAAGCCTCGCCGCTTTTATTGCGGATGATGTCTTCTTTTCTGCCGATAATCAGCAAGTGGCCGTCCTCGTCGATGTAACCGGCGTCACCCGTTTTCAGCCAGCCGTTTTCAAACGCTTCTTCCGTCGATTTGTAATCATTATAATATCCCGAGAAGTTGGCTTCCGATTTTACCAGCACTTCCTGATCATCGGCCAGTTTCACTTCCGTGAGCGGCAGGGGCTTACCGACGGTTTCCAGTTTGACTTCGTCATCCGGCTGAATCTGAAAGATGCCTCCGGATTCCGTGAGGCCATAGCACTGTTTTAAATTCAGACCAATGGCCCGGAAGAAACCGATGACATCCGGACTGATCGGATGACCGCCGGTGAAGGCGCTGTGAAAATGCGAGCAGCCCAGGCGGTCGAGCAAAGGGTTGTAAACGGCCAGTTTCAGAAAGCGATACAAGACTTTCGAAGGCCCGGAAATATTTTGCTTGTGTAATTTTTTTTCAACAACCGATCGACCGATGCTCTCTCCCAAATAAAAAAGTTTTCTATTAATCCAGCCGGCATCGGATATTTTGACGCGGATGCGCGACGCCATGTCCTCCCAGAAACGGGAGGCTGTAATCAGCATGGAGGGACCAACGTCTCTGAAATCTTCCAGCACGGTTTCAGCCGTCTCCGGAAAGTTCATGGTCATTGCACTGCCCAGGGCCACGCCCATCCCCCACATCTGATCAACAATCCACGCCGGCGGCGACATGGAGATCCAGTTTTCTTCCGGTTGAATGTGCGCGGCTTCGGCCCACTGGGACGCCATGGTTGTCAGATTGCGGTGGGACAGCATGGCCATCTTCGGGACACCGGTCGTTCCGGATGTCTGGATCATCACGGCGATATCCTGTGCCCGTCCTTTGCCGATTTCCTCTTCAACATAGCCCGGATGATCGGCCAGATATTTTTCACCGAGTTCCAAAAGACGGGCGTAACTGATCAGCCAGGGGTCATTTTCATAAGCGGTCATACCCGTGGGATCAATATAAACAACTTTTTGCACGTTAGGCAGTTTGTCTTTTACTTCGATGAGCTTATCGACCTGTTCCTGATCCTGTACTACGACAAGAGGCGAATGAATGCGCCCGATGGAAAAAGCAAGTTCGTCGGCAATAGAGGATGTAAATAAATTAAGGGAGGTCGCACCCAGCGCATGCGTCGCCAGTTCAGTAAACAGCCACTCGGGAGCATTATTGACAATCATGCAGAGATTTTCGCCCCGCTTCATCTTCAGGGCTGCAAAACCCGCGGCGGTTTTTTTTACGTAGCTGAAATAATCATTCCAGGTATATTTTTGCCAGATACCGTATGCCTTCTCGCGGATCGCCGTTTTTGCGTCACCGTAATGAGCGGCATTTTGAGCCAGCAGCTGCGGCAGTGTTAAATTCCGCAAATTGCGGCTATTTGATTTGTCCTTATCCAACGCTTCCTGCCTTTAGCATTCCAGGGCCTGCGCATCGCCCAGATACGCTTTAATCACTTCGGGATTGGCGCTGATTTCTTCCGGATTGCCCTCCCCCAGTTTTTCGCCGAAGTTCAAAACCATGATCCGCTGGGAAATACTCATGACAATAGACATGTCATGTTCAACCAGGACCATCGTAAGTCCCCATCTGCCGTTTAGTTCCAGCAGAAATCTGACCATGTCTTCTTTTTCTTCCAGGTTCATACCTGCGAAAGGTTCGTCCAGAATCAGCAACCGGGGCTCCAAAGCCAGTGCCCTGCCCAATTCCACTCTTTTCATCATGCCGTAGGGCAAAGAACCAACGGTCTGTTTACGGATGGATTGCATTTCCAGAAAATCGATAATCTCTTCAAGAATCTGACGGTGCCTGATTTCCTCTTGTCGAACTTTCGGCGAAAAAAGGCATGCCCGCAAAAAGCTGTAATGGCAATGGATATGACGCGCCAACGTCATGTTGGCCAGAACGGTCATGCCGGGAAACAACTCAATGTTCTGAAAGGTTCTGCCGATACCGACAGAAACCAGCTGGTGCGTATGAAGATGCGTAATATCCCGGCCGTTGAATATAATCTGACCCTGTTGCGGATGATAGAATCCTGTAATGCAATTGAGCAAACTGGTTTTGCCTGCGCCGTTGGGGCCGATCACCGCCATGAGTTCGCCGGTATGCACCGTCAAATCAACATCTTTGACTGCGACAACACCGCCAAAACTTAAAGTTAAGTTCCGAATCTCCAATTCGGCTTTTTTGTCTTCCTGAGGCCGGTTGATCATGATGGAAGGCCGGCTGCGAAATGCTTTCATGAATCCCTCTGTGCAGACAAAAACACTGCGCTCCAATGCTTCAGGGATGCCGGATCATCCGGCATCCCTGTTCATGTACGTTATTTTTTAATCAGTTTAATCTTATCTTTCCCCGGAATATAAAAATTGGTCAGGGGTGTATAAGTTCCGTCTTCTTTTACTCTTACCATGCGCGCGGTAAATGACGCCTCATGATTGTCTTTGGTGAAGGTTACCGCCGGAACCAGACCGCCAAAATCTTCTTTCTTCATGGACTCCAGGGCAGCGTTGATGGTTGCCGGGTTAATGGCCTTGGACTTTTCATGGGCACGGATAAAGGCTCTTTCCATGATCATGCCGACCACAACACCTTCCCAGTAGGCCGCATCAAACGAATCGACCGTTTTGTAGCGTTTCCACAGTTCTTCCATGACTTTCATTCCTTTGGATTTGTCCGAAGGCAAACCGCCCGGAAACTGCATGACCAGACGATCGCGAATCAGTCCTTTGCCCATTTTAAAGAAGTCAGGATCGGTTGATGTCCAGGTTCCGAGAAATATTGGATTGTATTTGATGCGATCGGCGCTTTTGAAAGCGGTAATGATGGCCGAAGGCAGCATCTGAATGAAAATATACTCCGCGCCTTTTCTCTGGAGTCGAAGCAGTTCCGTATTGAGATCAACCGTTCTGGGCGGAAATTCTTCTATGGCCACGAGCTTGATGCCTAATTTCGCCGCGTATTCCTTGCTGGGCGCATGAATGGAACGTCCGTAAGCATTATTGTATGTTAACAGGCCAACCTTAGGCGCTTCCTTGCCAGGATGAACCGCTTTGATGTATTCCAGAACCGCGTGACAATCCATTTTGTAACTGCCGAAGGGCAGATACATGTAATCGAAGGGTTTTTCGAGAATTTCCCAGCTGGTTGAATAGTTGATGGCCGGAACTTTATATTCCTGAATAATGGGTTTTGCGGCAAGCCCCTCGCCTGCGCCCCATGTAGCGATCATGTCCACTTTATCCTGCATGACAAATTTACGAACAGCCGCCTGTGCTTCCGGTACTTTGTAGGCCGTGTCAATCGTGATCATGTCGATTTTCCGGCCGGCAACGCCGCCTTTCACTTCATTCACGTAACGGAAATAGTCGCGCTGACCTTTTTCATGAAATTTCCCCCAGCTTGACGCCGGACCGGTCAGGTTGATTGCCGCACCCACTTTGATTGTTTTCTTTTCAGCCGCGGCAGTGCCAATGGCCATAAACACCAAAGCCGATATTGCCAGTAATGAGCTGATCCATCTCTTCATTTTTTCATCCCCCTGTTTTATTGTTTGGACACCTTTGTTCCGGCAAAAAAAAACCGTGGACAAATTGAATCTGCCCACGGTTCATTTCCCTTTGCAATCGGTCATGATACTTTCAGGCAGACCTTGAAGCCGGTAAAGCTAAAAAAGTAAAAGTAAAAGTTAACTGCCTGTGTGAATAAACATTTTCTTAACATCTTTAAAGACACCTCATGTGCCGCGTGTATAGGCAAATGACTGATAAAAGTCAAGAAAAAAGTTATCTTCCGAAAGATGAATTTCCTCCTCTAGCGCTCTTCCAGCGGGACATAATGCCTTTCATGACTTCCCGTGTATATTTGTCTTGGACGGCCGAGTTTCAACGGTACGGAATCATGCATTTCCTTCCATTGCGCAATCATGCCCGGCAACCTTCCGATAGCAAACATGACGGTAAACATGTTCGTGGGAATCCCTATCATCCGGTAGATGATGCCGCTGTAAAAATCGACATTCGGGTACAGTTTTCTTTCAATAAAAAAATCATCTTTCAAAACCGCTTCTTCAAGCTCCATAGCGATTTCAATGAGCGGATCACTGTAGTTTTGTTTTTTAAAGACCGCCTCGCAATACCTTTTCAGAATCTGGGCGCGTGGATCGTAATTTTTATAAACGCGATGACCAAAACCAAACAGGCGAACCTTGCTGTTTTTATCCTTGGACGACTCAATGCAGTGCCGTATGGTCAAGTTGTTTTTCTTGATCTCTTCCAGCATCTCGATTACTTTTTGATTGGCGCCGCCATGCAGCGGTCCCCAAAGCGCGCAGATCCCCGCGCATATGGATGCGTACAGATTGGACAGGCTGCTGCCAACCAGACGAACCGTTGATGTGGAGCAATTTTGTTCATGATCGGCATGCAGAATCAGCAAGGTGGAGAGCGCCCTTTCGATATCCGGGTCCGGGACATAAGGATTGACCGGGCTATCGAACATCATATAAAGAAAATTGGATGCATATTTGAGGTCGCGTTTGGGATAAACATGCGGTTCGCCGATGCTGTGTTTATAGGAATAGGCGGCAATCGTACGGATTCGAGAAATCAGCGAGGCGGCCATCAAATCAAAAGTATCCGCCTGAAAATCTTCCGTGAAATAATCCGTGTAATAAACGGACATGGAGTTGACCATGGTTGCCAGAATCGCCATCGGATGGGCGGTAGGCGGAAATCCGTCGAAAAATCGCAGCATCTCTTCATGGATCATCGAATTCTGAGTCAGAAGCCGAGAGAATAACTGTTGTTCGGACTTGTTCGGAAGATTGCCGTAGATCAGCAGGTAGGCCACTTCGGAAAAACTGGCTTTTTCGGCGATTTCTTCAATGGGGATGCCCCGGTATCGCAAGATGCCCTTATCGCCGTCGATAAACGTGATGGAGGACATGCAGGAACCGGTATTTTGATAGCCGACATCAAGGGTAATCAAACCGGTTTCCTGACGCAGTCTGGATATGTCAATGCCCTTTTCCCCCTCTGTGCCCTCGATAACCTCCATTTCATGCGATATGCCTTTATACGTCAATTTCGCTTTTTCCATTTATTTCCTTTTCTCCTGATATTAAAAACGATTCAACTTATTGGCGCATCTATACATTAAAGTGAAAAAGGCTGTCAACACCTTAATAATTGACAAACAGGATGGACTCGCATATCCTGAGATCAAGGCAAAAGGCAAAAGGCAAAAGGTAAATGTTATGGTTGATACGCAGGATGCTCCATATAGTTTTTCAGAGGAATTATTTAACAGTATTACGCACGGCGCGGGTGCTTTATTAAGCATTGCAGCTCTGGTCTTGCTGATTGTTTATTCCAATGCTTACGGCACGACCAGCCATGTCGTAAGTTGTACGATTTTTGGCGTTACGCTGATTTTGTTATATTCGGCATCCACTTTGTATCACAGCATCCAAAAGCCGAAAGCAAAAAGCGTATTAAAAATAATAGATCATTCCTGTATTTATCTTTTGATCGCAGGCACCTATACGCCTTTCCTGCTGGTTACGTTGCGCGGCATGCTGGGATGGACGATGTTCGGTGTGATCTGGGTTATGGCCATTCTCGGCGTTGCATTCAAAATTTTCTTTGTGCATCGTTTTAAGATCATCTCTACAGTCGCCTATCTCATCATGGGCTGGATGATCATTTTTGTCATTAAACCGTTGATTCATTCGCTGCCCTCAGGGGGGCTTATTTTACTGGTGGCAGGCGGCCTGGCCTATTCGCTGGGTGTTATTTTTTATGTCTGGAATAAGCTGCCTTTTAATCACGCGATTTGGCATTTGTTTGTTCTGGCAGGCAGTATCTGCCACTTCTTTGCCATCATGTTTTACGTTCTTCCCCTGTCATGATTAAGAAATGAAAACAGCCTTGAATTATCGGTTCTTAAATGCTAGAAGCATGCTGCTTTAACAATAATAAGGATAAATTGGAGAGATCAATATGAAAAAAACTATTTCGGTTTTCTTTCTGCTAACGGTTCTGCTGTTTGCGGCAACCATCTGGGCAAAGGATAAATATACCGTCGCCGTTTTACCTTTTTCTCTGCACAGCGCGGAAAATATTGAATATGTCCGTCAGGGAATCGGCGATATGCTGATCAGTCGCATCGCGGTTCCTGACAAAATCGAAGTGACAGGCAAAGATGTCGTTCAGAATGTCGTGAGCAAATCAGGGACAAAAGAATTGAATCTTGCGGATGCTCAAAAGATCGGTCAGCAATTGAAAGCCGATTATGTCGTCTGGGGGAGCATTACGAAGATCGGCAGCAGTATCAGCATCGACGGTAAACTGATTGATATTACAGGCGGCAAATCGGATGTCAGTATTTTTTCACAGTCACAAACCCTTGATGAAGTCATCCCGAAAATCAACAATTTTTCACAACGGATTGTCCAGCACATCAGCGGAGCAGCGCCTCAAACTGAACCGAAAGTATCGGCTGCTCCCGCAGTTGCGCCACCGCCCGCTCCCGGCGCGTCACGTGAAGCGCAAATTATCGCAGGTATGAAGACAGGCGGCAGAAAAGGAACCCTGACCTCCATGATCAATCCGGAATATATTAATGCGGCGGATCCTATCAACCGCAGGGGCTTCTGGATGAGTCAGCAATTCAAAACGGAATTCAAAGGCATGGATGTAGGGGACGTCAATCGCGACGGGTCAAATGAAGTCGTGGTTATTGACAGTCACAATGTGTTTATCTATCAGAAAACAAAGGATAGTTTAAGATTAATCAAACAGATGAAAGGTCCATCCTACAATAATTATGTATCGGTAGACATAGCGGACATTAATAAGGACGGCACACCGGAAATTATCGTTACATCACTCAATGACAGAACGCTTAATTCCTTTGTTTTGCAATACAAAGACGGTGATTATAAGATCATTGCATCCGATATCCGGTATTTCCTGCGCGTGATTGATACATCGTCCGGCATTCCGATACTTCTGGGACAGACTTACGGATTTGATAAAGTATTCGATACGCAGATTTATGAAATTGTATGGAAAGACGGAAAATATGTTTCCGGTGATAAAATGAAGATTCCGATGGGTTTGTCCATTTATGGTTTGACAATGGATACGATTGGAACCGGCGCCAGTGAAAAAATTATTGCCCTTGATGAACTGGACTATCTATTGGTTATTACACCAACCAACAAACCGTTGAGCCGGCTTTTATCTTTTGGTTCTACCCCCGAGGAACTTCTCTGGAGAAGCGATGATGTTTATGGCGGCAGCAACAACTATATCGCTAATATTGACAAGCAGAAAGCCAATTCCTCCGAGGCCACGCAACCAGACAGCGCCTTTGCTAATTTGCGTATTCTGTCGTTTGACACCAACAAAGACGGCAAAAAGGAACTGATCATCGTTAAAAACCTGTCATCGGTCGGCCGCATATTTAAAAATCTGAAACTTTTCACATCCAGTGAAATATACAACCTGGAGTGGGATGGCCTGGGAATGATGGAAAATTGGCGGACAAAAAAAATTAATGGCTATGTCGCTGATTATTGTTTTAAAGACATCGATAACGACGGCAAACCGGAAATTGTTCTGGCTCTGGTTCAATCCGTTGGAGGATCGCTCAGCGATCGCAGTGTTCTGGTCGTTTATGAGCTGGAGACGCCTCAATAGTTATTGACAAACACGAAACTCTTAGATATAGCGTCCGGGCGACTTCGTGGGCAGGGCTTGCCCATGTCGCCTGAAGCCCCTGCAGGTTTTGAAAATTAATCTTTCAGAGGCGGTGTAGCTCAGCTGGTCAGAGCATACGGCTCATATCCGTAGTGTCCCCTGTTCAAATCAGGGCACCGCCACCATAATTTACGACCCCGCCTGTTTCGGGCGGGGGCTTTTCACAAAGAATCCCATGGTCGCCAAATCAAATAATCATCATACGACGTTCCTTCCCCGATCTTTTCTGAAAAATCCACATCTTCAATCTATTATGGCTTCCGCGCGTTTATTAATTCCTCCCCATCGCCCTCTTCTGGAACATTCACAAGAATTGATTGTCCCTACAACGGATGAATCGAAATTGCTGGCCTATTATGCCCAGCATCCACGTTCCAAAGGGCTTATCATTATTCTGCATGGCTGGGAAGGCTCTTCCTCGTCAGCTTATGTTCTGGCCACCGGTTCATACTTTTTTAAACGGGGATTCTCTGTTTGCCGTCTGAATTTAAGAGATCATGGCGAATCGCATCATCTCAATGAAGGACTTTTTCACGGCGCGCTGCTCCAGGAAACGTTCGACGCCGTTAACGCCATTGCCCGGCGTGCTCAGAATTTACCCGTTTACTTGATGGGCTTTTCTTTAGGCGCGAATTTTTCTCTTCGTATCGCGATAAAACATTCTCAAACGCCGATTGAAAACTTAAAATATGTGTTCGCCGTCAGCCCGCCCCTGGACCCCTATAAAACAACGCTTGCTATTGATAACGGTCTTCCCTTGTATCGTCAATACTTCTTGAAAAAGTGGCGGCGTTCATTGAAAAAGAAGCAGCGGCTTTTCCCGCATAAATACAACTTTGCTGAAATGCTGCGCGCTGAAACCTGCCTGGAACTGACCAGGGATATGATGGCCTATTTCCCTCAATTTTCATCCTATCGGGAATATTTCAAATTATATACATTGAATAACAAGTCATTTCAGAATCTCAATATACCGGTCAGAATATTTATCGCAACGGATGATCCGGTTATCCCTCTGGATGATTATCAATCGCTCTGCGACAACCATTTTCTGACCATATCCCGGCAGCCCTTTGGCGGTCACTGCGGTTTTATTAACTTGTTTCCCTACAGCCGCTGGTATAATGAGGACATTTCAGAAATATTAAAATGAATTTTTTCGATGGATTTAATGGACATAAAACTGCTGGGCCAAAAAGATGAATTTCCGCTTTACGTCCTTTCCCGATTGGAAAAGGAGCCCGTTGATTATGATGAAAAACACCTTTCGATTATCCATTCTAATGCCGGCGGGACCAAGCATCTGGAAGCCGGTGTTGTTGTGCTGCTTCATTATGAACATTCAGAATATCGTTTCCAATTGATTAAACGTTCGGAGACGGTTGCTCAGGCAGGCGATATCAGCTGTCCGGGAGGCATGCTGGAGATCAAGACGGACGAAATGCTCAGTCACATTCTTTTAAAAACAGGCATGATCCGCGCCATCGATAACCGGTTGCTGTGTGATCTTCCGAATAATAAAGACAAACAAACGGCGTCTCTGGTCAGTCTTTTTCTGATGAACGCGCTTCGGGAGGCCTGGGAAGAAATAGGTCTCAGCCCGCTCAATGTAGCGTTTCTGGGCGCCCTCCCCTCTTATTCGCTGACCTACTTTTCCCGTACTATTTTCCCCCTGGTTTGTCTGGTGCGCGAACCTTATCATTATCAGCTGAGTGACGAGGTTGAAAAAGTCCTGGAAATCCCCCTGACCTGTTTTTTTCAGAGTTCGTCATATGCCACATTGGAGATAGAATCCGGCCTCGGGAGCGCCGATCCCCGCTACCATATGAAATTTCCCTGTATGGTCATCCCGGACGGCAACGGCAATGAAGATATCCTCTGGGGGGCCACCTTTTACATTGTTACCCATTTCTTAAAAATCATTTCCGGCGATATTTTGCCTCCCCTGTCTCCTTCGCGAATTGTCAAAAAATCACTCTCCCCTCATTACGCCTCAGGACATCGCTGATCGCATGAGTTATTTATCCTTCAATCATATCGCCATCGACACGGTCATCTTTGATTTTGACGGCACCCTGGCCAGGTTAAACATTGATTTTGATCTGATGCGCCGCTCGGTTGATGAACTGGTCACGCTTTATGGCATTGACCATCAAACGCTGCAACACCGGCATGTTTTGGAAATCATCGGCGAGGCAGGCGCGATATTACAAAACAGCTCCCGTCAGAAGTCAGAATCCTTTATCCGTGAGGCCTGCCGGATTATTGAAGACATTGAAGTAGCGGCTGCCCGTCAGGGAGAATTGTTCGATGGAACAAAGGAAATGCTGAAAGGGCTCCGCGAGCATTCTATTCGTGCAGGGATCATCACCAGAAACTGTGCCAAAGCGGTTTACACCGTATTTCCGGATATTTCATCCTATTGTCCGGTTGTCGTTTGCCGTGACCATGTAAAACATGTCAAACCGCACCCGGAACAACTTAACCTGGCCCTGTCCAGACTGGGCAGCAGCTCCGGGACGTCGATGATGATCGGTGATCATCCGCTGGATATTTGCGCGGGTCAAAATGCCGGCGCCCTGACTGCGGGTGTTCTGACCGGTCATTTTCATGAAGATGATTTTGTTTTGGCCGGCGCCGATCTTGTTCTGGCACAAGCATCGGACATCCTGAAACTACTGGCCTAAATGCATTCTTGAAGTTCATCTTTCGTTGACTTATGATGTGAAATTATATAAACACTTAAAGTGATTACGCTCTTAATCTGATGCAGCTATTTAATCTGAGGAGAATGTTTATGAATCCACATGTTTTTCGCGAATATGATGTCCGGGGTATCGTTGATATTGATTTAAATGAAGAATTTATCGTGAACCTGGGACGCTCTATCGGCACTTATGCGCTTCATAATAATGTTAAAACCATGACCGTGGGACGGGATTGCCGCTTGAGCTCTGATGATTATCATCGATATTTAATTCAAGGCTTGAATGCTGCGGGGATTGACACCATTGATATCGGTCTTTGCGCAACCCCCATGCTTTATTTCTCCATCCGTCATTGCCATGCGGGAGGAGGCGTGATGATCACCGGCAGCCATAATCCTCCGGAGTTTAACGGCTTCAAAATCTGCATCGGTTACGATTCCATTCACGGCGGGCAGATTCAGGAATTAAGAAAAATCATGGAGGCCGATCATTACGCATCCGGTAAGGGAACGTCGCGAACAGAAGATATTACGGAAGTTTATCAAAACTACCTCTTTGATCACGTCAAAATATCCAAAAAACTGAAAGTCGTGCTCGATGCCGGCAATGGCGTCGGAGGACAGTTTGCTCTGCCGCTTCTGGAAAGACTGGGGTGTGAGGTAACTCCTCTTTATTGCGATCCGGACGGCCGTTTTCCTAACCATTTCCCCGACCCCACGGTTGAAGATAATTTGAAAGACCTGATCGGGCTGGTTGCCCAAAAGAAGGCCGATTTAGGAATCGCTTTTGATGGAGATGCTGACCGCATTGGAGTCATCAGCAACACCGGTGAAATCATCTGGGGAGACAAACTGCTGCTTTTATTCGCCCGATATATTTTAAAAGAGCATCCCCATGCCACCATCATCGGTGAGGTCAAATGTTCACAGGTGTTATATGACGGCATCAAGCAATATTCCGGTCGCGCGATTATGTGGAAAGCCGGACATTCACTGATCAAAGCTAAAATGAAGGAAGAAAAGGCTCTTCTGGGCGGAGAAATGAGCGGTCACTTGTTCTTTGCCGACCGCTATTTCGGATATGACGACGCCATATACGCCGCCGTGAGATTACTGGAAATCCTTTCACAGACCGACCAGAAAATCAGCGAATTGTTTTCCGATGTCCCGAAAACATTTGCCACTCCTGAAATACGAGTGGATTGCGATGATGACAAAAAAGCGGCGGTTGTCGAAAAAATAAAGCACCACTACCGGAATACGCCGGACATCATTGATATTGACGGCATCCGCATTCCTTTTCAGGACGGCTGGGCGCTTGTACGCTGCTCGAACACACAGCCGGTCATTGTGCTGCGGTTTGAAGCGTCGTCCGCTGAAAGTTTACAAAAAATACGAAGCGAAGTGGAAAGCCTTCTGGCTTGATGACAACGGCTGAATCAACTATAAAGAAAATATTTTATATGGGGTGGTTTTTGTGAAAATTGCGCATCGCTTTTCATTGACCATTTTGATCGGCCTGTTATTATTCGGATGCGGCGATAAGACAGCCGGAATTGAAGGCAAAATTATCGATGGCAAAGGAAAACCTTTGTCCGGCGTTTTTATTATTTTCAAGCCGGTTAAACTTACTCAGGGATATGAGCATTTCGAAACTAAAACAGGTGCAGACGGCAGTTTTCATCTGACAGGTGTTTCGCCCTCTTCCGATTACGTGATGACCTTCCTTTCCGATAAATGGAGTACCCGGGTGCACAAGAAAGTTAAAACCCTGAAGGCAGGGGAAAATCTTGTTTTAAGCGCTCCAATCCAAATTCGTTTTCAGCAGCAAATAAAAGATGGAACAGTCATTGACACCAAAACCGGCATGCAGTGGCTGATTTATCCTGCTTCGGACATCACCGCCACGAATGTCATCAGCACAGTAAAAGGCATTAAAGAGGCCGGTTTTACCGATTGGCGTCTTCCATCCAAAAAGGACCTGACGGACCTTGAGGAAAACCCGGCTTTGGTTAAAAAAACATGCTGTGTCTGGGTTGCAGAAATCAATTCTGAAATTGCTGAATGGAATTTTTATGGGGAAGAAGATCATGAATTGTGGATATCCAGAAAAGAAGCACCCGAAAATAGAATTGTTGTCGTAAGAGACATGACCCCGTCACCTGTTTTGCCCCCCGTTCCACCGGTTGTAAAACCCTGATGAATGGCCGCGTCATCAATCAATTCGCCCCGCTTTTTTGCTTTTGCTTCAAAATCATAAAGGTTGCCGATAAGCGGCAGATATTTTTTCCCGGATGATTACACACCCAACCGTCACCGACCACTTGGCTTTTCTATTGGTTATAAACTATCCACCTGGATCCTATTTGTGGATAGAAAATACTCGTCCATTCTGAGTTTAGTGTGGCATTTTTCGGTGTATTTTTATATTTTGCTTTAATAACAATCAATTACGATTGTATTGCTATCTGGCATAAAGCTTGATATTGATTTGAGAATAAATTTGAAAGGCATTTTCGGACCGACTTCAGACCATGAATAAAAAAATATTTTTTCTCCTTCTGTTCATTTTGGTTTTCGTTCAAAGTTCCCGGGCTGCCGACACCATTCGAAAAGGTGATGTGCTGACCTTGCAGAAGTGTATTGACACCGCTTTAATGAATCATCCCGCGATAAACGCCGCAACCGGCACCATCAAACAACAAGAGAGCAAAATCGGACAGGCCAGAGCCGGGTATTATCCACAGATCAACTTGCAGTCCGGCTATACACGCAGCGGTACGACGGCCACATCCCTGAAGAGCGATCCGTATAACTATTACTCCAACGCACTTGGTCTCAACCAGACGCTGTTTGATTTCGGAAAAACATGGACTCAGGTGGATATTGCAAGCCTGAATAAAGAATCAGCAAAGGCGGATTATCAGGATGTCACCGCCGCCATTATTTATGGTGTGAAGGAATCTTACTATTCCTTTCTTAAAGCAAAGATGAGCGAGACGGTTGCCCTGGAGACGGTCCATCAGTTTCAGGAACATTATGATGTCGCCAAAACATTTTTTGAAACCGGAAAAAGCTCCAAAATTGACGTCACCAGCGCCGAAGTCAACCTCAGTAACGCCCGCATTCAATTGATTTCCGCTCAGAATGCCATGCGCATCGCGCAGGCGAACCTGAACAAAGCCATGGGTGTGATATCCTCTCCTGAATACAATATTCAGGAGACATTTCCTCTTGAGCAGAGAAACATTTCTTTTGAGGCCGCCCTTGCGCAGGCATACGAAAACAGACCGGACATCCTTTCCACCCGTTTGAAAAAAGACGCTGTCGAAAAGAGTATTGATCTCAACAAAAAAGGATATCTGCCCGTATTTTCCGGCAGCGCGGCTTACGGCTATGCGGGAGATGACGCCTCCATGGATAAATCATGGAACCTCGGCGTTGCCCTGACCTTCCCTCTTTTCAGCGGACTTTCCACCAAGTATGCCGTTGATGAAGCAAGGGCCAATCTGTACATTGCCAAGGCCAATGAGGAGTCGCTCAAGCAGAAAGTCTATCTCGAAGTGCAATCGGCCTGGCTGAACCGCAGGGAGGCTTTTGAACGCATTGAAGCGGGCAGGATCATTGTACGTCAGGCCGAGGAAACGCTTGAACTGGCCCATGGACGATACGCAACCGGCGTGGGCAGTTCCATCGAGATTACCGATGCCATGATCAAACTGAACAATGCTAAAATGACGTATATTACCGCCTTATCCGACTTCAGTATTGCTGAGGCCAATCTGGAAAAAGCCATCGGAGTTAAGAAATGAAAAAAATAATTATCGCAGTTGTCCTACTGATTATTATCCTCATCGGTGTGGTTGCCTTCTTAAAAAAAAGCGATAAAGCCCCTCAATATGCAACTCAGACGGCGGATCGGGGCGACATCCGCGCCGCCGTTTCCGCCACGGGAACCGTCAACGCCGTCACCACCGTTCTTGTCGGCACACAGGTATCCGGCACGATTAAACAGCTTTTTGTTGATTACAACTCAACCGTCAGGAAAGGGCAGTTGCTGGCCCAAATTGATCCGGCCTCGTTTGATGCGCAGGTAGCCCAGGCTTCCGCCAATCTATCCCTCGCACGGGCCAATCTGGAAAAATCAAGAGTTGCCGTGCGGGATACCATCACGACTTTTGAAAGAAACAAAATTCTGTTCGCGAAAAATTTTATTTCCAAGAGTGATCTGGATACTTCCGAAACGAACTATCTTTCGGCACTGGCCCAGATTAAAGCATCCGAGGCCCAGGTTCAACAGGCCCAAGCCGCTTTAAATTTAGCAAACACCAATCTCCGCTACACACAAATTCTTTCCCCGGTCAACGGCACGGTCATTTCACGCAGCATTGATGTGGGACAAACTGTGGCGGCCAGCTTTCAGACGCCAACGCTTTTCAACATTGCGCAGGATTTGACAAAAATGCAGATTGAAACCAGTGTTGATGAAGCCGATATCGGCAGTATCAAAACAAATCAGCCGGTGACTTTTACCGTGGATGCCTATCCGGACCTGACATTCAAAGGAAACGTTTCGGTCATTCGCAACGCGCCGACCACAGTCCAAAACGTGGTCACCTACACGGTGATCGTTCAGGTGGATAACCCTGATCTGAAACTTAAACCCGGCATGACGGCTAACGTGTCAATTATCATTAACGACAAAAAAGGTATCTTACGCGTTCCCAACGCAGCGCTGAGAGTAAAGATATCGGACAAGGAGCTTACCGCGAAAGCGCCCAAAGGCCCCGGCGTCTGGATACTGGTTGATAAAATACCGCAACGTGTCCCTTTGACGGTCGGCATCAGCGATAACCGTTTTACGGAAGTTCTATCCGGAAATATTGCCGAAGGCGCCGCGATAATTGTGGAAGTAAAAGACAATAACAAGACGGCAAACGCGCAAACCGTCCGGCCTCCCGGTCCGAGGTTTTAAGTAAAATGGCATTAATTGAAACGGATCAACTGGAAAAAAAATACGAAGTCGGCGACAGCATTGTTCACGCGCTGGACAAAGTCTCTCTTCAGATTTCTTCAGGAGAATTTGTCGCGGTGATGGGACCTTCCGGCTCCGGCAAATCCACATTTATGAACGTTATCGGTTGCCTGGATGAGCCGACCGCCGGCCGGTATCTGCTCGACGGCATCGACGTCAGCCAAATGGGCCGCGATGCGCTTGCGGAAATTCGCAATGATAAAATCGGTTTTGTTTTTCAGGGCTTTAATCTTCTTTCCCGCACAACCGCGCTGGAAAACGTGGAAGTGCCCCTGCTCTACAGCAAAAGCATTCCGAAAGACCGCAAAGATAAAGCCAGGGATGCGCTTAAACTCCTGGGGCTGGAAGAACGGCAGCATCACCATCCCAACCAGCTTTCGGGCGGACAACAGCAGCGTGTAGCCATTGCCCGCGCTCTGGTCAACAACGCACCTCTTTTACTGGCCGATGAACCCACGGGTAATCTGGATACCAAAACCAGCATCGAGATCATGGAGCTGTTTGTCCGGCTTAACGAAGAAAAAAAGATCACCATTGTTCTGGTAACGCACGAACCGGACATCTCAGCTTTCAGTAAGCGAATCATTCGTTTTCTTGATGGGAAAATTGTCAGCGATAAGGAAAACAGGCCATGATCAATATTCCTTCCACCGTCAAAATATCGCTGCGCGCCTTGCGCGTCAACAAGATGCGCTCCGCTTTAACCATGTTGGGCATCATCATCGGCGTTGCCGCCGTTATCACCATGCTGGCGGTAGGCCGTGGCGCCAGCAATAAAATATCCGAACAGATCGCCACGGTCGGCAGCAACCTGATTATTGTTCTCCCCGGTTCTACAACCACGGGCGGCATTCGTCTGGGTAGCGGCGCCATCCAGAATCTGACCCGCGCCGACGCCGATGCCATTAAAAACGAGTGTTCCTCCGTGTCAACAACCACTCCTGTCTTAAACGGCGGCGCACAGATTGTTTACGGCAACCAAAACTGGGCAACCGGTGTTTACGGGACGGATGAAAGCATGGTGGTGGTGCGGGACTGGACACTGGCCGCCGGAAGAAATTTTAATGATCAGGAAATTCGCAGCGCCGCCAAGGTCTGCATTTTGGGTCAAACCATTGTGGATAATCTCTTTGGCAATGATGACCCGATCCATAAAGCCATCCGAATCAAAAAAGTTCCTTTCACCGTCATCGGCGTTCTGGAATCGAAAGGCCAGTCCATGATGGGACAGGATCAGGACGACGTTATTTATGTGCCGGTAACCGTCGCACAAAGAAACCTCTTCGGCAGAACGTTCCCGGGAACGGTGCGATCCATCATGGTGAAGGCAAAAAGTACTGAGGAATTGAACAGAGCTGAAACACAGATTAAGGAACTCTTACGGCAAAGACATCGTCTCAGTCCGACTCAGGAAGATGATTTTACCGTCCGCAACCTGACGCAAATGATGCAGATGGCGGAACAGGCTTCACGGGTCATGGCGCTGCTGTTGGCTGCCATAGCCGGCGTCTCACTCCTGGTTGGCGGTATCGGCATCATGAATATCATGCTGGTATCCGTTACGGAAAGAACACGTGAAATCGGCATCCGCATGGCGGTCGGCGCCAAATCCTGGGATATTCGCACTCAGTTCATTATTGAGGCGCTGATTCTGTCACTCATCGGCGGCCTGATCGGTGTCTTGTTGGGAATTCTCGCGGCGGAACTGCTGTCTTTCTTTGCCGGATGGACCATACTCATCTCAACTTATTCCATTGTGCTGTCTTTTGGTTTTTCGGGGCTCGTCGGTATTTTTTTCGGTTTCTATCCCGCCTACAAAGCATCCTTGATGAATCCCATTGACGCCCTCCGTCATGAATAATAAGCAGGATTCCTGCCTCTCAAATCTTTGGATAATTATATTGACCTATCCTTGCATTTACGGTAAATATCTCCGCCGGATGATCCGTCTCCATTATGATTCGGTCTGATGATTTTATGAAAGATATCAATAAAATAAAGATAAAGAAAGGTACGGAAAAGAACGATGAGTATGGAAATTAAAGCCCCCATGCCGGGGAAAATTGCGAGCATTACGGTCAGTGTCGGCAGTCAGGTCCAGGAAGAAGAAGAAGTGATCATCATGGACGCGATGAAAATGGAAATTCCCGTTTATGCGCCGGGCGCGGGAACCATTAAGGAGATCCTGGTCAAGGCCGGTGATAGCGTCACGGAGGGTCAGTTACTGGTCACTCTCGAATAGCGCTTACCCTATTTATTTTTAATCAACAAACCCGTTGAATTTACGCCTCAAGCGTAAATCAACGGGTTTTTATATCACTATGCCGGAAGTGCGATTCAAACCGCTTCCGCAACATCGTCTTCTATGTCCGGATCCTCTTCATCATCCAGATTGCGTTCAATGGCGCAACCTTCTGAGATGTCGATAATCCTGTTGGCAACGGTTGAAACAAATTCCTGATCATGCGAAGCAAACAAAACCACCTCGGAAAATGCGATAAGCCCGTCGTTTAAGGCGGTGATTGATTCCAAGTCCAGATGGTTTGTCGGTTCATCCAGGATAAGAACATTGGCCCCGGTCAGCATCATGCGGGAAAGCATGCAGCGCACTCTTTCGCCGCCGGAGAGAACGACAATATTTTTCAGGGCCTCTTCGCCGGAAAAAAGCATTCGTCCCAGAAAACCGCGGGCAAAAGCGTCGCCATCCGAAGGCGGTGAATACTGGCTCAGCCATTCAATCAGCGTCATTTCCCTTTCGAAGAATCCGCTATTCTCCTGGGGGAAGTAGGCATTAGTGATGGTTACACCCCAGCGGTAACTGCCGCTGTCGGGTTCCATTTCACCTGCCAAAATCTGAAAAAGGGTTGTTCGCGCCAGAGCATTGTCTCCGACAAAAGCGATTTTGTTGCCTTTGCGCACATTCAGGTCAAAATTATCCAGGACTTTAACGCCATCAATTGTTTTGGTTAATCCGGTAATGGACAGGATGATGTCGCCGCAGGCACGCTCGGGCTTGAACACCACATACGGATATTTTCGGGATGACGTCGGCATATCCTCCAGAGTCAATTTATCAAGCAGCTTCTTGCGCGACGTGGCCTGCCTGGACTTGGAGGCATTGGCACTGAAGCGCCGGATAAAAGCTTTCAGTTCATCCGCTTTTTCGGATAGTTTGCGGTTATCGGCTTGCTTCTGCTTTAAGTGTAACTGGCTGGCACGGTGCCAGAAATCATAATTGCCCACATAAATCTGAATCCGCCCGAAATCGATATCAGCGGTATGCGTGCAGACCTGATTCAGAAAGTGACGGTCATGGGACACCACGATGACCGTATTGGAAAACCGGCACAGAAACTCTTCCAGCCATTTAATGGATTTCCGGTCGAGATTGTTGGTCGGTTCGTCCAGGAGCAGGATATCGGGATTGCCAAACAGAGCCTGAGCCAGCAGCACGCGGACCTTGTCGCCCGCCTCTAAATCCTTCATCTTCTTCGTCCGCAGGTCTTCGGATATGCCCAGTCCGTTTAAAAGCACGGCGGCTTCGGATTCCGCTTCATAACCATTCATTTCAGCAAAATCCGCCTCCAGTTCAGCCGAACGCACACCGTCTTCTTCGGTAAATTCCGACTTGGCATACATGGCTTCGCGCTTCATCATGATCTTATACAGACGTTTGTGTCCCATGATGACCGTATTGAAAACGATTTCCTCGTCGAAGGCAAACTGATCCTGGCGCAAAACCGCTATGCGTTCCCGACGGCCGACGATGATTTCCCCCTTGTCCGCCTCCAGTTCACCGGCCAGAATTTTCAGGAAGGTGGACTTCCCCGATCCGTTGGCGCCGATCAGTCCATAACAGTTACCGGGGGTAAATTTAATATTAACATCTTTGAATAGTATTCTCTTGCCATAGGCCAGAGTGATATTGACTGCTTGAATCATGCTTGTATGATGCTCCTCGTATAGAATAAAAAAACCACAGGGTATGGTGACCCCCCTGTGGTTCACTGACGAAATCTTCGTATCACCTATTGGACCTTGTGGCAACACATTATTAATAAATATGTTATACCCTTATAAATTATTTTCAATTTTCAGCATTTATGGCTTATAATACGTTTAAGTTGTTGTAAATATTTTTATCAGTCCTAAACTTATAAGAATAACCTATCAGGAGGATCTGCATGGATAATAAGACCATTTGGATGACGCTTGAGAAGATTAAGGATTTACCGACACTGCCCAGCGTTTATTTCAAGCTTAATCAACTGCTCAAAGACAATCAGGCATCGATTGAAAAAGTGGCCCATATTATCGAACTGGACCCAGCCATGTCATCCAGAATTTTGCACCTGGTCAATTCCGCATTTTATGGCGTTCGGCAAGAAAGCAGCTCAATTGCTCATGCCGTCATGATTTTGGGGTTTAATGCCGTAAAAAATGCCGTCGTTTCCGTCGCCATCCTCGATACATTTACTTTTAAAGATCGATACGAAAACTTTGACATTACAGAGTTCTGGCGTCATGCGGTGAGCGTTGCCGTTCTCAGCAAGCAACTGGCGGAAAGAAGCCGTCTGGTGACTCCGGAGGATGCTTTCATAGCCGGTCTTTTGCACGACATCGGTAAAATTATCATGTTAAAGTACTTTAAAGAAGATTTCGGTAAAGTCTGGAAGACCATGCAAAAGACAAAATGCAGTTTTGCCGACGCCGAGCAGGAAGTGGCGTCCATGGATCATGTGCAGGTCGGCGCCTATCTGGCCAGAAAATGGCAACTTCCCGAACCCATCATACAAGCCATTGCCGGTCATCATTATTATCTATCATCATCCGAATCAACGGGCATGATTGAATCCCTTATGCTGGCTGATGCCCTGGCCAACTCCAAGTATCAAATCAATCCGGATGATTATGTTTTTGAAAGTCATATCGAAAAAACACTCAAACCTCTTATGCTCAAGAGCGATAGCTGGATTTCACAGGCCATGATTGAAATTGATCTGGCCAATGAATTCTTTTTGGAAGGAAAATAAAACATAAATTTTATTTCTCAAAGGAAAACGCCCCTTGGTTATTCAAATCCAAGTGTCAGCGCGCAGCGGCCCCCAGTGTTACCACATCAAACAGGATGTTGACACTCTCGTTCACAAAAGGCGCATACTGTTCGCGTATTTTCTGTTTTTGTTCAGAACGCGTTTCCGTCTCTTTTCCAACACCTTCTTTTTTCATCGTCTTGCTGAAATCGTCCAGCTGGATGATGCCCTTCTTCTCAGCGGCTTCTTGGTTTTCTTTAATAATTTTGGCAAACTTGGCGTCTTTTGCAATTCTTCCCTGAGACCTCGGCACAAGTTTGGCAATCAATCCCTTGTCCACAGTCTTCCATTGCGGCGTATCTTTTCCCCGTGTGCCGAGGAAGGGTACGATCGACTGAGCCGGCAGCGGATAGTCCAGCGCCGCCTCACCGATTTCTTCGAACACAAACCAGCCAGGCATCCTGACGTCTGCTGCCACACCGATTTTCTGTGTCGATTTACCGCCCGGCAGAAAGTACATCCCCGTGGTGACTTTCATGGCGCCCAGGTCCCAGGGCAGCGGCATCAAAGCCTGTACGGAACCTTTGCCGTAAGTATGATCCGCCCCGACAATCACTGCACGGTCATAGTCCTGCAGGGCGCCCGCCACGATCTCGCTGGCTGACGCACTCATTCGGCTGGTTAGCACGACGAGGGGCCCCATGTAGAGCGCGTTTGGATTCTCCGCAGGAACCGCAACAATACTGCGCTTATCGTATTCCTTCACCGGCGCCGCCGAACCATTGGCAAGAATCGTCACATGCCCCCGGCTGTCCTTGACGGCAACGATTCCACCCTTGCCGATAAAAAGGCCTGCAAGGCGCACGGCCTCTTCGAGCAGCCCGCCGCCATTGCGCGACAGGTTCAGCACCATGCCGTCCACCTGCTGTCGCTTTGCCTCGGCGAGAAGTCTTTTCACATCTTCATAACTCGATTTGTCGCCTTTCTCGTCTCCGTAGAATGAAGGGAGATCAATGACACCGAAACGGTATGGTTTACCGTTGACTTTCCTGATCTCGTAGGTGATCTTTGCTTCCTGTTCCGTCACGTCAATCTTGTCGCGCATGATGGTAACGTCAAAGCGCTCCTTGCGCTGCCCCTGCCGTAAAATCGTCAGCGTGACCCTTGTGCCTTTCCTGCCTCGGATCATACTGACAACGTCGCGCAGATCCATATCGATGACGTCAACAGGCTTTTCCCCTTGCTGAGCGACGGCAATAATTTTGTCCTTCGGCTTCAAAAGTCCGGTTTTCTCGGCGCCCCCGCCCGGAACCAATTCTTCGATAACCGTAAAGCCGGTTTCGCTGCTGAGCATGGCCCCGATGCCCTCCAGAGAAAGCTTCATCTGAATCTGCAGGTCCTCAAGGTTTTTAGGCGACAGGTAGCTGGTGTGCGGATCCAGTGCCCCCGCAAAAGCCTCGGCGGCCGTCGAAATGAGTTTGGAAGGATTTTGCTCGACGACCCGCTTCGTCTGCAGCTCATAGCGGTGGATCTGTCTTTTTTTGGCTGTTTCCAGGTCAATGCCGGCAACCAGTGAGTTTTCTATTTGGAATTGCACGAGCTTTTTCAGGGTCCCCTGCTTGTCCGTCCTTGTTTTCAGATAGGGGCGTTTATCCACGTTGATGTTCAGTTCCACCTTCTTGTCAGGGCGGAAGGCTGGCCCCAGGATGTCTTTGACGATCGCTTCGTTCTCCCGCGCCCGCACGACGAGCAGGTTGTACACTTGCTGGAGCGAGGCACAATTGCCTTTTTCCGCGCTCAGGAAAACCTCGAGCAGAAGCGGTTTAAGCGTCTCCAGGTCGGATTCGTACAGCAGCGTTTTTGAGGGATCAAGATGCTTGATCATTTGATCGACTGCTTGCGCCCTGATTTCCGTGGTGGTGCTTTTCATCGCATAATGTTTGGCATGAAATGCTTCCATCAGGATGGGCAGGTGTTTACAGGCAAGGTCATTAGCCGCCGCCGTCAGGGGAAGCAGGAAAATCATGATCAGCAAAAGCGGCAGGAGGAAACAGAACCCGCCGGTCGTCACGGGGGCTTGGGCATGGCGCAGTTGTTTGTCACGGTATGTATTCTCAGAGTTGTTCGTCACTCTTATATGGCACATATTCAGTCTCCTTTTTTCCCGCCGCGCTCTAAACGGCGGTCTATCCTTTTTCTGCATGAAAAATCGTTTCGTTGCAAACGATAGAAGGCCGGAGGATTTCTGTCAAGGAAAAAAGAACAGCCATCGGCGTCCTGGGCAACAAAGGATATGTGGATGATACTTCTATCCGCGACCTCACCGGTGTAAAGGAAGCGCAGAATTTCGATCTCCTCCGGGAAATAGGTCGAATCCGGAAAACGCAGCCTGGCGCCGCCCATGGCCAAAGCAGCCCTGGTGGCAGGCACCCACCTTTTCCCGGGTATTGATTATCTTATATATCGTATATACTAAATATCTATCATATCTGTTATTGACATTATATTTATGATACTGTATATATAAACCATGGCCATCGAAAAAGCGAAAATATTAATCACCCTGGACGATGCGCTTTTGACGCACATTGACGATTATCGTTTTGATAATCGCATCAACTCGCGTTCTGAAGCGATCCGGCGCCTCATCGAATCAGGCTTGGAAACATCAGGATCATCCAATACCAAAACCAATAAAAAGGACGCGTTTAAATCGCCTGCGAAAGGAAAAGAGTAGATAATCCCTTGTGACGTGTTGCTTCCGGTCATTGGCGACAGGAATATTATGGCGGGAGATATTTGAACTTCATCATCACTGACGAGAGGAAATTGAAAATCGATACTTTAAACACTTACAGAAAGAATATGGCGCATCCATCATTTCTTAAACTGGGAATCATTCTGAGCGCAGCTATCCTGCTGGTTCATTGTTTTGCAGGATTATCAGATGTGTCGGCAAAACCGGTCCCCCATAAACGCTATTCGAAAATTAAGGTCGTTCGACCTCCGCAAAAACTCATTCTACGCTCCGCATCCGCATTGGTGGAAGATCAGAGAACCGGGGAATGTTTGGTTCAGAAACAGGCAGATTTAATCCTGCCCATTGCTTCCATTACAAAACTGATGACTGCCATGGTCGTGCTGGATGCCAAAATGAATCTTAATGAAGAGATCACTATCGCGTCTGAAGATGTGGACACCCTCCGTCACAGCCGTTCCCGCCTGCCTGTTGGCGCCGGCCTCACACGCGGAAATGCCCTGCTGCTGGCCTTGATGTCTTCCGAAAACCGCGCGGCTCATGCTCTGGGGCGGACATACCCTGGCGGCCTTGTCGCTTTTGTCGCGGCCATGAACGCCAAGGCGCAATTACTGGGACTTACTGATACGCGCTTTGATGATCCAACCGGCATTTCCAACGGCAACATTTCCTCTGCCCGGGACCTGGTCCGGATGGTGGATGCAGCTTACCAGTATAGCCTGATCCGGAAGTACACGACCAGTGAAGAAATAACGATGCATTTAGGCCGCCGCAACTTAAAATTCCGTAACACCAATGTTCTGCTCCGGAATCCCCGATGGCAGATTGGTCTTTCGAAAACGGGTTTTATCGATGAGTCGGGCCGCTGCCTTGTGATGCAGCTGAAAGTGGCCAAACGTCCCATGCTGATTGTGCTGCTCGATGCGCCGGGCAAATCGGCCCGTTACGATGATGCCCGACGCATCAAACAGTGGATGGAAGGCTCACAGGCGAAACGAAATAAACTTCGCCTTTCTGCATCGATGGCTGATCATCGTTACCCGTAAACGGCTGGTTTGAATACTTCAAGCACAGCTACAAGTGGACGTTTCGGAATCTGGATGGCTGGATTCGACGGCGACTGCGCAACATTCTGCGGAAACGCAGCAAAAGGACCAAAGGGATCAGTGGTAAAATGGATCATTTTCGCTGGCCGAATAAATTCTATCAGGAGCTTGGTCTGTTTAGTCTTGAGGATGCCCATGCTCTGTTGCGCCAGTCCTCAAGGAGGTAAGACCACTAACTGGAGAGCCGGATGCGGGAAATCCGCCAGTCCGGTTTGGAGGGAGGGGCGACGCAGACCAATGCGTTTTCCTGCCCACTGGAGTGATACCTGACCTTCAGGTCATCAGGTTATTCGTGGGAATGACAATGTGTTGTTTATGTATGGTTGCTCGTCCGGCGCCCCGGCGGCGGTCAAACAATCAAAAAACATCCCGCCGTATTGATGAAGGTTCAAATATCTGTTGTCCGCTATTGACAATAAAATTCAAACAGGCAAAGATAAAAGCCAATAATATATAAAAAGGATTCCCCATGTACCGCCACCCCAAAGACATCATCAGCATAACGGTTATGCCAGACATCCGCATGCTGACGGTTATACAAAAGGTTACGGAAGATATCGGCAAGCAGTGCGGCCTGGCGGAATCTGAAATACTCAAGACCACGCTGGCTTTAGAGGAAGTTTTTGGATATTGTCTGAAAATGGTCAAGCAGGAAAAACACCCGTCGAGGATCACCATAACCTGCCGACAGGAAAATGCCGTCCTGCTCATCATCGTCGAGCATCAGGGACCTCAGGGTTTACTTGAAAAACATTTTCTGCCCGGCAAAGAAGAATCCTTTGCTTCGACCACTTTTGAAGCAGTCGGATTGAAACTTGCCCATGACAGCCTCGACGAGTTGCGATACGTTCTGCTCCACGATGGAACAAACCGTTTTACGCTTACAATCAATACGCCGTCTGACCGTCCTTTCCTCAAAACGCGTTAAATTTGTGAATCATTTATGATGCAGGGATATCCAGTAAACCTGATGCTGAGGCATAGCCCATACCGACAGGAACCAGGATGGCGGTCAGCACCAGTCCGGCGGAAATATCAGACAGCACCCACTCGCGCCGGTACGTTCGCCATGTTTCAAGGATGGGAAATATTCGATATATTCCGAGAGGATGAACCTTACGAGCAAAGGGATTAGCTTCAGGAATATGGGTAGTCGCCAAAAAGCACCTCATGAGATTTATTGCCGATAATTTATAATCTTTTCGTCTATATTTTACAATATAATATGTGCTGCTTGACATTAGCCACCGACAGCAGTACATTAAAGTCGAAGAGTGCTGCAATGCCCGTATGATGTGTATGAAAGTTACACCATTTCACTGGAGGTAATGAGAGAAGCATCGGTGGGTATTAGTGGTAATGCTAAACTGCTGGTAACGCAGTTATTTAATGAGCTGACTACAGCTTATGGATAAAAAAAGCATTGCAGCTCTCTTCTTTTTATGTTCGATTCGCAATTAAAAATAAAAAAACAACTTTGCTTCATTCCGGCATGTTCGCCATGGTGATCAATGATGCAACTTCTGTCGGGAACAGCTGCGTCCATGCCAAGTTCTATGAATACAGGGATTGAATCCACCGGTAAAGCCGCCAGTTTGTCCGTGTAAACTGAAACCTTTGCGTTGTCCCACTGCAAATCAGCATCTTCAAACGGGTCGTCATGACTGGATAAGATGTTTTTAATTCCCATCATCTCGGCATCATGACCGCCGAGAAAGAAATGGAAGATTTGCGGATTGTTCATGTCCTGTTGTTATTCCCCTCCATTCTTATTCACGCTTCAAGCCGTATCATTTGAATCAAAATAAAAGGGAGTTAACAGATGTTTGTTAACTCCCTTTTATTTTATTGGTCGGGGCGAGTGGATTTGAACCACCGGCCCTCTGAACCCCATTCAGATACGCTACCAGACTGCGCCACGCCCCGACATAATGTCCCGTAAGGTGTTGAGGTCATTACCACCATCGCTAAATCATGTCAAGAACAAACAAAAAACCAATCCACAAGGCAAGATGATTAAAGCTTCCCACCCGAATGTTCGATCAAATACTTTGATGGCCGTGGTTGACAAGGGATTTTACATCGTTTGGCAGGGCTATTTTCTGCTTGAACAATCCACATCATTGGCGTATGATAACACCATGATTAATAAGATAAACATAAAGATTTTAAAATTACCGAGAACGCACCAAGCCGTTCTCTGGGTTTCATTTTTTTTGCTGCTGGTATCTGCGGTTCCTTCTTATGCTGATATTTATAAATATGAGGATGAGGAAGGCGTTATCCATTTGACCAATGTGCCTTCCAATCCCAAGGCCAAGTATGTGATGCTCATCAAGGAAAAAAGGATTCTTTTTCCCAAAGTCAAGAATATCCTTGAATATGACAAAATTATTAATCAGGCCGCCGGGAAATTTAATCTGGATGTCGCCTTAATTAAAGCCGTCATCAAAGCGGAATCCAATTTTAATCATCGGGCTGTTTCTCGCGCCGGCGCCAAAGGGCTGATGCAATTGATGCCTCAAACGGCTTCCGCACTGAAAGTTGATGATGTTTTTCATCCCGGTGATAATATCGAAGGCGGTGCGCGGTATTTGCGTTATCTTCTGAATCTTTACGGAGGAAACCTGACCCTCGCGCTGGCCGCCTACAATGCGGGTGAAGGGGCTGTGGCCAAGTATAATTATGGCGTGCCGCCTTACCGTGAAACACAAAATTACGTCAGGCGTGTCCTTGCTTTATATAATTCCTACAGTAAGACGTAAATCCTAAAGGGTTAACGGTTCCACATACAGATAGGGCATTAACTTCGACATGGTTTTTTCTTTGATTCCTTTTACATCCATCAACTGTTCCAACTTTTCAAACCGTCCGATTTTCTCCCGGTGCGCTATAATATTTGCCGACAATACCTCTCCCACCCCGGGAATCAACGTCAGCTCCTCAAGATTCGCCAGGTTAACATCAATGGGCATTCCCAGCGCCAATCTTTTTGCCGCGTCCATCCGCAAAATGACCACACCCCGGTGATCTTCTCCGGGGAGAACACATATTTTCATTCCGCTTTCCAGTTTCATGTCTTCCGGAATGATTCTGTTAATCCCCAGTTGTGAAAATATTTGATTGACCGAAGTTCCCGGTGCGGCAAAAAAGATTCCCGACTCGTTGTTTTCCGCAGCGACTTCAATAATGATCGTTTCAGGGCCGGAGACGGACAGGACGGGACTTTTTGAATTCATCTGAGTTTGCGCTAAAAAATAAACAAGGGGAATCATCGCTAAAATAATAGAAACCGCGATGATTCCCCTTATCTGATGTTCAAACATCATCATGTTTTATTTTTTCTTTTCCAGATGAAATGCATCATGAAGCGCCATGACGGCCAGTTCCGTATACTTTCGCTGGATAATACAGGATATTTTGATTTCCGACGTACTGATCATCATGATATTGATCGCTTCATCCGACATGGTTTTAAACATCTTGGCCGCCACGCCCGAATGACTGACCATGCCAACACCGATAATGGACACCTTTGCCACGTCATCATCCACGGTGACTTCCTTCGCGCCAATGTCTTTGGCCGTCTCCTCAACAATCTTCTGCGCTTCTTTCATTTCTTTTTTAGACACGGTAAAGGTTATATCCGTAAAGCCTTCTGCGCTGGCATTTTGAATGATCATATCGACACTGATGTTTCGTTCGGACAAGGCTGTAAATAAATTTGCGGCGATTCCCGGTTTATCCGGAATATGAATGACCGTAATTTTAGCCTGATCACGATCATACGTGATCCCCGACAGGACTTCTTTTTCCATATCTTTATCCTCCTTGGTAACAAGTGTTCCGCCTTCGTCAGAAAAGCTTGATTTGACATAAACAGGCACATCATATTTTTTGGCCATCTCGACCGAGCGGGGCTGCAAAACCTTGGCGCCGGTCATCGCCATTTCCAGCATTTCGTCGTAGGATATTTTATCCAGTCTTCGGGCTTTCGCGCAGATGTTGGGGTCAGTTGTGTAAACACCGTCAACATCCGTAAAGATATCGCATCGCTCGGCGTTGAGCGCCGCGGCGAGCGCCACCGCGCTGGTATCGGAACCGCCTCGCCCCAGGGTGGTAATGTTATTATCTTCATCCACTCCCTGAAAACCGGCCACGACAACAATCGTGCCTTTTTTTATTTCTTTCTGGATGACATCCGTATCAATCAGCGATATTCTTGCTTTTTTGTAGGCCTTGTCTGTTAAGATTTTGACCTGAAACCCGAGAAACGATCGAGCACGATAGCCCATCGAATTGAGCACAATAGCCAGTAAGGTAATCGTCACCTGTTCTCCCGTTGAGATCAGGGAGTCATACTCTCTTTCATCCGGAGATTCCGTTGCGCTATGCGCCAGATCAATCAGCCTGTTGGTTTCTCCAGCCATCGCGGAGAGAACCACAACAACATCATGGCCGGCGTTCTTTTCGCGAATGGCCTTGGCTGCCACATTTTTTATCTTCTCAATATTGGCTACCGATGTTCCGCCAAATTTCTGAACAATCACCCCCATATTCTAATCCTCCCTCTTCATATCTTTGACTAAATCCCGAACTCTTCTTTGAGGTCCATGGAAACTAATGGTCCTTTTGTTTTCATCCCGATACGTAAAATGAATTGTTATGGCATCGGGCGGCAGGGCATCGGCAATTTTTTCCGCCCATTCAATAACGACGACGCCTTTTCCCGACACATATTCATCAAAACCCAAATCGTCCAGTTCACCGATTTGATTCAATCGATAAACATCAAAATGGTAGAGCCTGCAACGCCCCGGATACTCATTCACCAGTGTAAAAGTCGGACTGGTAATCGTATAATCATCGCCGATATTCAAACCACGGGCCAGTCCGCCCGTAAAGCAGGTTTTTCCCGCACCCAGTTCGCCGGATAAAGCAAAGACATCCCCTTCCCCGGCGTTTGTCCCGACAGTAAAACCTATTGCAAATGTCTGTTGGGCGCTATCAGATTGTATTTCAACAAGAACAGATATTTCTTCCATGCCGTCAGGTGTATTTATCATGAAATGATTATTTTTCCAGTAAAACCATCGCGGATGCGTATTTATTCGTATGGGTAATACTCAGATGAATTTTTTCAATCCCGGCCTTCACAAAATATTCCCGTGCACCGCCTGACAACAATATTTCCGGTTTTCCACTCTCTTGATTGACCACTTCAATTTCCACTAATCTCACACCCCGACCAAGACCTGTCCCGATGGCCTTCAGGAATGATTCCTTAACGGCAAAGCGCGCCCCGTAATGAACCGATGCTTGAGCATGACGTTCGCAATAAGCGATTTCCCGGTCGGAAAAAACCCGTGATAAAAATTTATCTCCCCATTTTTGAATCATTTTCTCAATGCGCTCGTTTTCCACCAGATCAATGCCGATTCCGTATATCATGGGTTCTCTCTATGCGTGAATGATCGCATCCGTCATTTGGGCAACTTTTTTCATCGGAGCCACATCATGAACACGGACAATGTTGCAGCCATTCATAATAGCGGCGCAAACAGTCGCTGCCGTCCCGTCAATTCTTTCCGCGGGTGTTCCACCCGTGACGCTGCCGATAAAAGCTTTGCGTGATGTTCCGATCAGGACAGGCAGACCCAAGACTTTCATTTCGTTGATGTTTTTTATGATCCGGCAATTATCTTCGTAGGTTTTTCCGAATCCGATTCCCGGATCCACGGCTAAATGGTCGCGGCCGATGCCTGCGGCAATGGCTTTGCGGCATTTCTCTTCCAGATAAGCATTAATTTCCTGCATTAAATCGTTATAGGCCAGATTGCCCGTCTGCATCGTTTTGGGTGTTCCTCTCATATGCATCAGAATGAGCGCGGCAGACGCATTGCTGATGACCGATGCCATTTTTCCATCACCCAGCGAACTGATGTCATTAATGATTTCCGCGCCGGCTTCCAGTGATTTTTGCGCTACCTGCGATTTTGTCGTATCCACGGACAGGGGGATTTTCAGTTTACCCGATAAACTTTCAACGATAGGAACAACCCGGGCAATCTCCTCGCGCACACGGACCGTTTTTGATCCGGGTCTTGATGATTCACCCCCGATATCGATAATATCGGCGCCTTCATCCGCCATTTGCATAGCGCGGTCAATCGCTTTTTGCCGTTCAAAGTAAACATTTCCGTCGGAAAAGGAATCCGGTGTGACATTCAAGATCCCCATAATCAATGTTTTCTCGCCCAGGATGATCTTGCGTCGGGATGTATTCAGCAGATAGCTGTTTTTATACAGGTGAGTTGTCAGATTCAAAATATTCTGCGCGATGACATTCAACCCGAAAGGCTGCTTTTCAATTTTTTTTGCCAGAGCATGGATCTGCTTGAGCGTCCCCATGAGTAAAACATCGGTTTTTTCAATGGAACAGGCAACAGAACCCCGCGCGACCGCTGCATCGGCTCCCAGGGACAGCATCTCCTGCTTCAGGATATTGGCCACTTTACAGGATTGTGATGAAAGAAGGATATTAACGTGTTGTGTTTTGGACACCATCGCGTCAATTCCGTAAGGATCCACTCCGATTTTCTGGAATATTTCAGTCGCTTCGTTGAAGTTATTAATTTTAACGATCTTCAAATCGGGCCATCATCAACTTATTGATTCTGCGGCGCTGGTTGCGCAGGCAGTGCGCTGCCGATGATTTCGTCAATTTCCGTGCTGTTAAGCACCTCTTTTTCAAGAAGTTCTCTTGATATATTGTGAAGGATATCAATATGTTCGTTTAACAACGACATGGCTTTATCGTAGTTGCGCTTGACGATTGCCGCCACTTCCGCATCAATATGTTTTGCCGTATCCTCGCTGTAATCCTTGTGCGTGGCAAATTCGCGTCCTAAAAATATCTGCTCTTCTTTCTTGCCGTAGCTGAGCGGTCCCATTTTCTCGCTCATGCCCCATTCACACACCATTTTACGGGCAAGATTGGTGGCTCTTTCAATATCATTGCCGGCGCCGGTCGTATAATCTTTCAGAACAATCTCTTCAGCGGCGCGCCCCCCCAGCAGGATGGCGATATTGTTTTCCAGATATTGACTGGGATAGGTGTGCTTTTCATCAATCGGCAACTGCTGCGTCAAACCCAAAGCTCTGCCGCGAGGAATAATGGTGACTTTGTGGATCGGATCGGTTCCGGGAATCAAACGGGCAACCAGGGTGTGGCCGGATTCATGATAGGCCGTATTGCGTTTTTCCAAATCGCTGATGACCATACTCTTTCTCTCTGTACCCATCAGAACCTTGTCTTTGGCAAATTCAAAGTCAATCATGTTGACCTTGTCTTTATTCAACCGGGCGGCATTTAAAACCGCCTCGTTAACCAGATTTTCAATATCGGCGCCAGATGTGCCGGGCGTTCCCCGGGCCAGAATGGCAAAATCGACATCGTCGGCAACCGGCGCCTTGCGCGCGTGCACTTCAAATATTTTTTCCCGTCCTTTGACATCAGGCAGAGGCACAACCACCTGCCGGTCAAAACGACCCGGCCGCAAAAGCGCAGGATCCAGAACATCGGGACGGTTGGTGGCGGAAACCAGAATGACACCTTCGTTGGATTCAAATCCGTCCATTTCCACCAGCAGCTGGTTGAGGGTCTGCTCGCGTTCATCATGACCGCCCCCTAAACCCGCGCCGCGGTGACGTCCCACGGCGTCAATTTCATCGATAAAAATAATACAAGGCGCGTTCTTCTTGGCCTGACTGAACAAATCACGCACACGGGAGGCGCCCACACCGACAAACATTTCCACAAAATCAGAACCGCTGATACTCAGAAAGGGAACATCGGCCTCGCCGGCAATCGCGCGCGCCAGAAGTGTTTTACCGGTTCCGGGAGGGCCTACCAGTAATAATCCCTTGGGAATACGGCCGCCCAGTTTGGTGTATTTTTTGGGATCTTTTAAAAAGTCGATGACTTCTTCAAGTTCCGCTTTGGCTTCATTGATGCCGGCCACATCGGCAAACGTCACTTTTTTTGATTTATCCGTAATGAGGCGCGCTCTGCTTTTTCCAAAAGACATCGCTTTGCCGCCACCCGACTGCATCTGACGCATGAAGAAAATCCACACCCCGATGAGTAACAGCATGGGAAACCACGAAATGAAAATCATATACCAGGGATTTTCTTCCAGCGGTTTAGCCGTAATTTTGATGTTTTTCGCCCGGAACATTTTAATCAGTTCATCATCTTTAGGAGCGTATGCTTTAAAGATATTTCCAGATGCCAGTTTGCCCGTTATGGCGTCCCCCTGGATGGTCACTTCCATAATCTCGCCATTGTTCAGGTGGGACAACATTTCCGTGTAATTAATTTCTTTTGCAGGGGATTTCTGCTGATTAAACAACTGCCAGACAAGCAAAAAAACCAGAAGCACCGTCAGCACAAGTGCTATATTTTTTTGAAACTGATTCAATATTTTTCTCCTTAAAATTAAATATGTTTCCTGACCTTTATAATAATATCCAATTTAACTCAAATATTTTCTTATAGGGCTCCGCTGCCTCATGACGGGGAACGAATTTCGAGTATTACCATTCTTTTTGTTTGAGGCGATACTTTAATTCTTTCACTCAAGTGCATGTTTTCAATCCAGATCACGGATTCCTGATCGGTGATCAACGCAATCCGGTCACGTTCCGGCCTGGGTATCTTTCGATCAATGAATAGTTTTTTTATTTTTTGCGATCCCTTTGTTCCGAGCGGTTCAAACCAGTCGCCGCATCTCCGGTTCCGAACCAGAAGAGATCCTTTGATCTTATCCGCATCAAAATATGCATTCTGACGGCACTTAAAATCAAGTTCATCGATCGCTGCCCATCTAGCTGATAAGATAAGTCGCCTTTCTTTTAAATCAACTGTTCCTGGAATGGTTATTGGGTATTCGTAATCTGGTATGGGGTCAATCCTGTCACGCCTGATGAAGATACGGTCATATTCTTTCAGCGCGTAGAGCCCATAGGGTAATGAAACCGCCTTTCCCGATGAATTTCCCCCCGCCAGATCGACAAGTAATTGAATATGGGACGATGAAAAACCCACACCGGCAGACACCAGACTTTCCAGCAGAGCCTTGATCAGCCGGTAACCCAGAGCAGCATGCAGCTCTCTGAAATATTCAGCAGAAAAAGACACTTCATTCTTCCTTTTTTGAACATGAGACGAAGCCATGATCGCGTGGATATAGCCGCAGATCAAATCGTCATCGCGGCGAATAATTTCCGCCATCCGCACCAGGTTTTGTTCAATTCGGGGATTGTATTTATCTTTAAGGAAAGGGATCAACTCCCCGCGGACACGGTTCCGTAAAAAAACCGCGCTGTCATTGGAACTGTCCTCGCGATATGCGCTGCCGGTTTCTTTGAGGAAAGCGATGATTTCCTTTCGTGATACTTCCATCAAGGGACGAATGTACCTGTTTTCCCTCATGGGCAGCATCCCTTTGAGTCCATCTAATCCACTACCGCGCAAAAAATTGAGCAACACTGTCTCAACCTGATCTTCCAGATGATGCCCCAGCGCAATTTTATTTGCGCCATTGTCCGCGGCGACTTTATCCAAAAAGCGATACCTTTCCCGACGAAAATAATCCTCAGGCGACATGCCACGGGGAATGGCCGTCTGCCGCATTTTTTCCGACACAAAGACCAGACCGGATTTTTGCGCCATGTTCCTGCAAAACACCTCATCTTCATCGGATCGGAGATGACGCAACCCGTGATTAAAATGCGCGACGATTATTTTCAGACACAAGGCTTCTCCAAGGGCAAGCAGGCTCAATAACAGCGCGCAGGAATCGGCGCCTCCGGACAAGGCGACAACAACGCGGTCGCCCTTTTCCAGCAGATGATATTTCTTGATGGTTTGCTCGATTTTTTCAATCATGGTTATTGAAACAGAGAATGGATTTCCAGGAGATCCTCACAATAAAAATCAGCTTCCATGGCCAGAAGCTTCTTTTTATTCCCTAAACCGCTCAAATAGGCACAAGATAATATGCCGGCATTTTTTGCGACGGCGACATCATTGACGCCGTCGCCGATCATAACGGCTTTCTGCGGGGCCACATTGTATTTTTCCAGAAGATATTCCACCACGCGTTGATCCGGTTTCTGAAACGGTGTGGAATCGGCGCCCACAATCTCCATGAAATAGCGATCGATATGCAACCCCCTGGCAATCGCCACGGTTAAATCGTAACGTTTATTGGTCAGAATCACCTTCATTTTATGACTGAAATATTTCAAGACATTTTCGATCTGCGGGCATAGAACGGTCTGGTCCATCATATGCTTTTCGTAATAAACGCTGAAGATATTCATCGCCTCTTCCAGGCGATTCCCGGATTTTTCTCCAAGCGACCGTTCGATCAATATTTTAATCCCGTCGCCGACAAAACTGATGATTTCTTCAGCTGGTTTCGGATCAAGCCGCATGGACGTTAAGGTGTGATTAACCGAAGACACCAGGTCTGCACCCGTGTCGGCGATTGTGCCGTCAAAATCAAATATCATCAAATCCACTTTTGTCATATTATTCTCCTGTGTTTGTATAGCCGAGAGACTGTGCAAAAACAAGGTTCTTTGTGAAGCATACCGTTAGAAATATCATTTGACTGGGGCGAATGGGTATGTTAAAAAAATAACCAACCGCTTGGATCACTTGTTACAGACTGAGACGGGAGCCGGCAAACACTGTCAAATATGGGTCTTCCTGAGGTTGTGGGAGACCCTTTTTTTTCCTCATTGGAGAAAAATGATGAGCAATAAACCATCCTTTAAATTTGCCGTGATCGGAACCGGAATGGTCGGAACAGCCATCGGATCTCTTTTGAAAAAAGCCGGCTATGAAATAACGGCGATGACCGATCCCTCTTCCGCACATTTAAAAAGAGCGCAATCCTATATAACAGGCGCTGCCTGCTGCCGATACCCGTCCCAGGCGGCGGGTCTGGCCGATTGCCTTCTGATCACAACCCCTGACGACAGCATCGCATCTGTCTGCGCGGAAATTGTCGACGGTTCATCCGTCAAGGGCAAAAAGATTTTTCACTTGAGCGGAGCAGGCGGACTTGACCTTCTTGCACCCGCCACAAAGGCAGGGGCAATGGTTGCCAGCATTCATCCGCTGCAAAGTTTTTCTTCCATCGACAGCGCTATTTCCAATATCCCCGGCAGCTATTTCGGTGTAACGGCAGTTGCCGGCTTAAAAAAATTTTCGTCGGCTATTGTCCGTGATCTTCGGGGAATTCCCATTTACGTCACCCCTGAACAAAAACCTCTTTATCACGCCGCGGCCTGCATGGCATCGAATTATCTGGTTTCCTTAATGAGCGTCGTGGAATCCATCTATTTATCCATCGGCTTTTCTGAAAAAGACGCCCGCAAGGCTTACCTGCCATTGGTTTACGGCAGCCTGAAAAACCTTGAAACACAGGGTTGTCCAAATGCCCTTACGGGACCGATTGCCCGCGGCGATTCGGGAACCGTTCAAAAACACATTAAAGCCATCTCCTGCCATCTTCCCCAGTACGCATCATTGTACGCCAATATGGGAATGATTGCCGTGAAACTGGCGCGTCAAAAGGGAACATTGAGTTTAAGTCAGGCAAAAATAATGACAAAGTTGTTCAAAGGAGCCCAAAAATGAGCACACAAACCAGGATTAACCGTAAAACCATTCTTGATATCAAGAAAATGAAAACGCTGGGAGAAAAAATAACGATGCTGACGGCCTACGATTACGGAATGGCCGCCATTCTGGACGAAAGCGGCATTGACATCCTTCTCGTGGGTGATTCTCTGGGCATGGTGGTGCTGGGTTACGATTCAACACTTCCCGTCACCATGGAAGATATGCTGCATCACACCCAGGCGGTTGCCCGTGGTTCCAGCAAAGCCATGATTGTCGCCGATATGCCATTTTTATCATACCAGGTCTCGCAGGAGGCGGCGCTGGCCAATGCCGGCCGCTTTTTGAAAGAAGCCGACGCACAAGCGGTAAAACTGGAAGGCGGCCGGGAACACGCCGAAATTATCCATAAAATGACCTATGCGGGAATTCCTGTTATGGCTCATTTGGGTTTAACACCGCAATCCGTCCATCAGTTAGGAGGTTATAAGGTCCAGGGTAAAAAGGAAGATGCGGCGGATGCCATCTTGCAGGACGCAAAGATTCTGGAGGAAGCGGGCGCTTTTTCAGTGGTATTGGAATGCGTGCCCGAAAAGCTGGCGGCGGAAATCACGGCCGCGCTGTCTATTCCCACGATCGGCATCGGCGCCGGTGTTCACTGCGACGGACAGGTGCTGGTGGTCAATGACATGCTCGGAATGTATGACAGAATGACGCCGAAGTTTGTTAAGAAATATGCCAACTTGAATCTTGAAATCAAAAACGCCGTCAAACACTACGTCCAGGATGTCAAAACAAGCGCTTTCCCGGATGCTGAACACAGTTTTAAATAAAATTACTGTTCATCCGAACGGGCAAACTGTTTTAACATTTGCGTATAAGTTCTCAGCAGGATGTCCGGATGAACGAAGTAATCGGGCCTTTTCTTGAAATGACGGTCAACCAGCAGGGCTGCCGCTCTCTCGACGCTGCCCTCGTTTCTGAGCGTCAGATGCAACTGATCGACCATCTGATATGCCGCGGTTTTGCTGTCCGCAACATAATGCTTTGCCTCTGCTCCGGTGACGATTCCGTAATGATCTGCGCATAACATTTCAATATCCAGTAAAGCCAGTTGATCCATGCTTTTTTGATAGGCCTCAAAACTTGACCCGGCGGCAATGACATATTCGTCTTGATACGGAATAGCCACGGCATCCGAGGGAAACAAAACCTTCATTTGAGGAACGTAAGCGGAAATGGAGCAGGAGGAGTGACCCGGCGTCTCATGAATTTCAATTTGTCTGCCGCCCAGATCAATACAACTGTTTTGTTTTAATGCTTCGCCATGCACATCATCACGCCATTGCCAGTCGATTGTGGACAGGCTATCGGCATTGCCCCTTACTCTCCGGCAGACTTTGAGCGTAAATTCATTGATGACCGAAATCGCTTTCGGGTTTGCCAGAACCTCCCATCCCCGGGATGAAGCGTAAATCTTTAAATGAGGCCATTTCCTTTTGAGAAAAGGGACGACACCGACGTGATCGAAATGAGCGTGCAGAATAATAAGATGTCCTATTTTTTTTCCGTCAATACCTGATGAATCGATCTGCCTGCATAAATCCGGCAAAATATAACTCAAACCCGCGCTGATCAGAGCGGATGTTGTCCTTCCTTCCAGTAAATAGACACAGGATTCCTCCGTGCCCAGAAGCCGGAGACCTTCGCAAATCGGACCTGCTTTCCTTAATCTCATTATTTCTCGTTATAAATAATAACCGCGTTTTTCCTTAATCGGGCCGTCATCCGAGCAAACGCTTCCGCCTGTTTCTGCTGTTCCAGGTACTGGGCGATTTTATCCTTCACTTCATCTAATTTAACGGCACTGCCGGGTTTACGTTCCAAAACCTGAATGATGTGATGGCCGTATTCCGTGGTCACAACCGGACCGATCGCATCTTTCTCCTGTGTAAAAGCCGCATCTTCAAAGGCTTTGATCGTCTGACCTTTTTTGATTTCGCCCAGATCGCCGCCATTTTCTTTGCTGGGGCAATCGGAATTGTTTTTAGCGATTTCGGCAAAATCAGCGCCTTCCAAAAGCTGCTTGCGCAGATTATCTATCTTTGCTTTCTTTTCAGCTTTAATTTTTTCATCGTCTTTGGCGTCGAATGTAATCAATATATGACGGACATGAACAGCATCCTGCGTCATCAATTTATCTTTATTATCCTGGTAAAATTTACTGATTTCTTTTTGTGTCGGCTTTATTTTCCCGCCTTTTTCCATGTCGATCAGTTTTTTTATTTTGATTCCCAACGCGATATCTTCCCGTGAAATCTGGTTCTCTTTAAGAAAATCTTCGAGTTTTTTATCGGGTGGAAGATTCGCCTTAATTTGATTTACGGCCGCCTGGATCTCTTTATCCGTTGCTTTAACGTTTTTATTGTTTGCTTCGTTGGTCAGGAGTGTACGCATGACGAAATCATCCATCGTCTGTTTTTTTATCCCGGCCTGAGCTTTTTTCTTCTTGTCCGCCGGAATTTTGTCTTTTAAAAGTTTCAGTTTTGCCTGGACGCTTCTGGCCAGGACATCCTTCTTTAAAATAACACCGTCAACGCTGACCGCCACATTCTGAAGATCCATTTGCGAGGTTTCTAAGGCAGGTGTTGTCAATGCCTTATCCATGCCCAGAAGGGGTTCGGGTTGTGCTTTCTGTGTCTTCTGATCCGGAGACACCGGAGGGGCTTCTTCTTTTTTACTGCATCCAAACGAGACGACTATCAAAATGGCAACCAGAACAGTTAATCCATTTCTTAAAATATTTCTATTCATCAATTTCCTCCCGATGTCATTTCAAATCACAAAATGGGCTTTGATCTATATGCGAAATCATCCCGGCTCGTCAAGAAGATTATCCGTAAGCTCCTTCTGGTTCAGCTTTTCCGACACCCCCTGAGATGAAGCAGAACCCGCATGAGATTTTCCTGATCTGAGATGTCACCATCAGGCAGATCGGCGGGACATCCCTGATGATGCCGTTCCAGAATTTTCTTCACTGCCGGCAGCAAACTGATACGCGGATAATATTCTTTCGTCAGATAGTTGATCATCTTTAATGTTTCGAAACCATCAAACCAGTTGTGAAACTGCCTGATATACGTTTTCTGATCCTTTAAGTTACTGCGTATTTTCGGCCAGACTGATAGAAAACCCCGGGCAGCTAAAAAAGATTCCAGTCCCGGATCGATATCCCGCGCCCGGGCCATAATTTGATCTGCGGATTGATTAAAACATTGCTTCATCAAAGCGATCCACTCTTTCAAAATGATAAATATCCGTGGATCGTAAAGAGAGTGTTCCTGTCTTTCTCCGGAAACGGTTTTTCCAACCGCCGCTCCTGTGCCGAAGGGAACCCGTTTGGAAACACGCGCGGATGGATAAACCACGGTTTCTCCGATTTGACGGATCGGACTTATTTTGGCCAGTTTATTCAGAAAATAAAAATCTTCTCCCGCCTCACGGCGATTCATTCCCCGTACGGCAAGATAAGTATCGGCCGTTGTCACAATGGTTGACCCTATCGAATGAAAGGCATAGGGCGATTCGGCATATTGCAGGCCCAATACCCAGTAACGCAGGAAGATTTCATAGCAGCTAATCGCCATCTGCTCGATTCGGTCTGATGGCATTTGATGTTCATAAGCAATCGTGCCGGTTTGAGCCATTCCCGAGGTAAAAACATTCCGAACCGACGATAAATAGTCCGGCCGAACCAGGGTATCAGCATCCAGGCTTAGAATGAGCCGCGGGCCGTCTCCGGAATTCATAAGCAGGCGCAAAGCCGCATCCATCCCGATTTTGCGCGCCATCCCCACGCCGCCAACAGGGTGAGGAATTTCCAGACCGGGGGAAGAAGCATCCATATAGCCCAATCGTAATGGCCTGTCGGCAATCCTTGGCAAAGCATCACGGAGATCGTCGGTATCCATGAATGGGCTTAAGGACTTTTTGCTGATCAAGGCGGCAAGCCGAGCCAGGGTCTGCGCATTATTTTCCTTATCGAGAGCCGCTGCAGCCGCCTTATTGTTAATCACGCAGAGGATGAGAGATTTTTCCAGAGCGGCTTCATGGTTGGCGGCGATAGAAGCCAGCGTACTAAAAATCAGATCTTTTTCCGCATACGCCGGAATTACAACAACCTGCTCGATGTTTTCGAGATTCCCGGCGGTTAGTTTCCATGGCGGTCCCGCCGCATATCGGTTCAAATAATCATTCAACAAGGAAGCTTTTTTCATGACAGTGTTTCTATGACACGGCGATGCAGGAAAGAATAGTCATTTCCGTCAATCCACAAAATGGGCGCACCTTTTCTTTCCATCCGCCGAAACCACGTCATTTGTCTTTTGGCAAACTGCCCGATGGCGATCTGAAGCTTTGTCATCATCTCTTCTTTTGCCAGTTCATTATTCAGATACCTGGAGATGTAACGATATTCCAAACCAAAGCTGTCCAGTCGCGCCCAGGATAATCCCTGTTGGTGCAATCGGGATACCTCTTCAATCATCCCCTCATCCATCCTTTGGCTGAGCCTGGCGGCAATTCTCCGCCGGAGGGTGTCCATGTCCCAGCGGATGCCGAATATTGCGGCATGGATAACGGGTTTTTGCTGTTGTGCGCCTGACGGATTTTTTCTGGCTTTTTCAATTTCAATTTTTCTGATGAGACGTTCCCGGTCTTCAAGATCTGTTTTGTTATGCAGCTCAGATTTCATGGCCAGAAGGATGCCCTGAAGTTCATTCACTGATTTTTCAGCAAGCTCTGCTCTTAAACAATCATCCGGCAAGGCTTGCGGCATAACATAATCCGTCAGCACGGACTCCAGATAAAGACCGGTTCCCCCGACCAGAACAGGCAGGATTTGTTTTCCCCGCAGGGTATTGAAAATGTCATAAAATTGTTTCTGGAATTCAAATACATTAAATTCTTTCGCCGGCTCGAGGACATCAATCAAATGATGGGGGATGATTTTGCCGTTTATTTGATACTCGGATAAATCTTTGCCGGTGCCGATATCCATTCCCTTGTAAACCTGACGCGAATCCGCCGAAATCACTTCGCCCTGCAAATCCTCAGCCAGCCTGACGGCAAGCGATGTTTTTCCGGATGCCGTCGGCCCCAGTATGACAATCAGGTTTTTTTTCATGAACGTTTCATCATCCTCAAAAAAAATGCCCCGTCAAAACGGGGCATTTTGCTTAATGTTAATTAATAGGAATGATTATAGTGGTTGAACATTGGTGGCGCTGGGTCCTTTGTTACCCTGTTCAACATCGAAACGAATTCTCTGACCCTCATAAAGAGTTTTGAATCCGGTTCCGGAAATGGCACTATAATGTACAAATACATCTCCGCCCTCATCGTTTTCAATAAAACCAAACCCCTTCTTCTCGTTAAACCACTTCACTTTTCCTTCTGCCAATGCTAAAAGTCCCCCTTTCAAAAATTTGTTTCTGCAGGTTTAAGCCCTTCAGAAACTAAAAAAACCGCATGAACTCTTTTTCTTGATTTAAGAATTCTCAGCGGTTAATTTTTTACTTTATAAAACAATCTAAACACTACTAATTTCCTAACAAAAAACCATCTCTCTTTTCCCGTGAGTGTTTTTAATTCTCACATTGGAGCGAAGAATAACACCATTTTTATTAAAATCAAGCTTTTTTTTCATGAATATATTGATTTAAATACTGGGTCAATCGTTCTTCTTTTCCGGCATAAAAATGATCCGTCGCCTCAAGAATGGCCAGTCGGGCATGAATTTTATCCGCGCCGGTTCTTAATTCATCAACATCACAGAATTGATCGCTGTCTCCGCATACCATTAACGCCACGGCATGATCCAGACCAGTCCAGTCAAATGCAAAGTATTTTTGCGGGGGAGATATTAAAATGACCGAAGCGAAATCAGACGGTTGATCTTTCAATAACCGGCAGCAAACCCACGCCCCGAAGGAATAGCCGGCCAGAACTATTTTTTCGACGCCTTGATTTTTGATAAATGCACAGGCCGACAAAATATCCTGTTTTTCTCCCCTGCCCTCGTCATAACGGCCCGTGCTTCCCCCAGCCCCGCGAAAGTTAAAGCGCAAGGTGGAATAGCCGCAGGATGAAAATGCATCCCGGATGGCTTCCACAACATTGTTATCCATGGACCCGCCCATCAGGGGATGCGGATGACAAATCACCACACCGTCGGAACCCGCATTCCTGCTCCAGAGTCCTTCACCGGTAAGATTTCCATTTTTCCAATATACTTTTTCTTCTTTAAACATAGCGGTGGTTCCATCATGTGTCAGCAGGGAACGGTTTAAAACCGTTCCCTGCATTAAATCTCGCCCGCACGATGACAGGCGCACCATCCCCTTTCACGATAGGTCTGAAGTTGCGGGGTTACCCCTTCACAAACCGCTATTTTAAAGGAGCAGCGATTCTTGAAGTTGCAGCCATAACCATCCGTCTGGCCTGCTTCACCGCGAATGGTCATCTTTTTGTTTTTTACTTGCAGATCGCACGACGGCATGGCCGCCAGCAGCATTCGCGTATAGGGATGCAGCGGTGTTTCATACAGATCCTTTGTATCCGCCAGTTCGACAATGCGTCCCAAATACATCACGGCAATCCGATCCGAGACATGGCGAATGACATTGAGATCGTGAGAGACAAACAAATAAGTCAATCCGAAATCTTTTTTTAAATCTTTGAGCAGGTTTAATATTTGCGCCTGAATCGACGCATCAAGAGCGGATACCGGTTCGTCGGCAATCACCAGCGCGGGCTGAAGCGCCAGTGCCCGTGCGATGCCGATGCGCTGCCTTTGTCCGCCGCTGAATTCATGCGGATAACGGCCGGCCTGCTCCTCGCTCAAACCGACTTTGGTCATCAGCTTGCGTGCCGTTTCCCTGTTTTGCTCACGACCCGCAATCCGATGAATCGTCAGCGGCTCCTGAATGATACTGATGGCTGATTTTCGAGGGTTGAGTGAAGAATACGGATCCTGAAAAATCATTTGTACGCGGCGACGGTAGGCTTTTAGATCTTTTGAAGAAAGCGCAAAAATATTTTGATCTTTAAAAGATGCACTGCCCGCATCCGGTTCCTCCAGTCTCATCAACAAACGCGCCAGCGTGGATTTGCCGCAGCCGGATTCTCCCACCAGCCCCAGCGTTTCTCCCTCAAAGATTTGCAGATCAATACCATCCACTGCCCGGACAATCCTTGGCCGGTCTTCCAGAAATCCGCCGCCCAGGATGAATTTTTTTTCCAGTTTTTGAATATCGATCAAAACAGACGTCATAAATTCCTCTTGTGGGTCATTACGAGACGCCTCTCAGGCGTCGTGGTAATCTCATGTATTTAGATTGCTTCGCTCTGCTCGCAATGACGGGCTTTTTCTTTCATAGCGATGAAGCAGGCCGCAAAATGACCTTCTTCAATTTCCATCAATTCCGGTTCAGAGGCGCGGCATACGTCCTCAACCCGGTTGCAGCGCGCAGAAAATCGGCAGCCGGATGGAAGATCGTAGAGACTGGGAACCGTTCCCGGTATGGTCTTTAAATAGGCTTCGCCCGACGTCTCTCCATAAGAACATGCGGAGGGGCGGGACTCAATCAATCCGAGCGTGTAAGGATGCAGCGGACGTGCAAATATTTTTTCAACATTCGCGGTTTCCACAACCTTGCCCGCATACATGACCGCAACCTTTTGCGCTGCTTCGGCGACTATCCCCAGATCGTGCGTGATCAGAATAACCGCCATATGGTTCTTTTCTTTCAGATCGGAAATCAAATTCAGAATCTGGGCCTGAATGGTCACATCCAGCGCCGTGGTCGGTTCATCAGCCAGCAGCAATTGGGGGTGACAGGACATGGCCATGGCAATCATGACACGTTGGCGCATGCCGCCGCTGAGTTGATGAGGATAATCTTTCACCCTTCTTGCGGGTTCGGCAATGCCGACTTCTCCTAAAAGCTTCTCACTCAACGTCAATGCTTCTTTTGCCGAAACATGCTGGTGCAGGCGGATCGCCTCCGCAATCTGTTCGCCTACACGCAAGACGGGATTGAGCGATGTCATCGGCTCCTGAAAGATCATGGCGATATCCCTGCCCCGTTTTTCCCGCATCGCCTCTTCGGATAATGACAACAAATCCTGACCATCGAAAAACACCTGGCCTTCGGCTATTTGACCACTCCCCGGAATCAGCCGCATCACCGAAAGCGCCAGCATGGTTTTGCCGCAGCCGGATTCTCCCACAATACCCAGCGTTTCACCGGCGTTTAAAGACAGAGAAACGCCGTCAACCGCCTTGATGACGCCTTTGGCGGTTGAAAATACCGTCTTTAAATTTTTAATGTCCAGAAGCGGCTGCATTCTAATTTTTCACCATAAAGTGTCGCGCGGGTTTTAAACCCGCTGATAAACCCGCAGGCAGTGCGGACATAAATGTCCACACTACATTTTCACTATACGTTGTCTTAAAAATTCCACAAGCAATCGCACGGTCACACCCGACGCGCCTTTGGGAATATAGGCCTTATCCTTACTTGTCCAGGCAGGCCCGGCGATATCCAGATGCACCCAGGGATAGCCTCCGACAAATTTGCCCAGAAATGCCGCTCCCGTGATCGGGCTTGCCAGGCGTCCGGCGCTGTTTTTATAATCGGCAATATCGCTTTTTATCAATTCAGAATAATGATCCCAGAGGGGCAATTCCCAGACCAGTTCGCCGGTGGTCTTCGCCGCCTGATGGAGTTCTTTTTTGATCTGATCATCCGTTCCCATCATGCCGATCACATCTTCACCCAGCGCCACAACACATCCGCCGGTCAGAGTGGCAATATCAATGATGGCAGCCGGTTTATATTTGGATGCATAGAACAGGGCGTCAGATAAAATCAGACGTCCTTCGGCGTCCGTATTGAGCACCTCAATGGTCTGACCGGAATACGATTTTAAAATATCGCCCGGTTTCAAAGCGCCGCCGCCGGGCATGTTTTCCGTCGCCGGCACAATGCCGACAAGGTTAATTGGTAATCGGAGATCGGCCGCTGCCCTGATAATGGCCATAACCGCTGCGCCGCCGGACATATCTGTTTTCATTTCGTCCATTTTTTCCGCAGGCTTGATGGAAATGCCGCCGCTGTCGAAGGTCAGACCCTTACCCACCAGCGCAATCGGCGCATCGCCTTTTTTCCCGCCTGTGTATTCCAGAACAATGAGTTTTGGCGGTTGATGAGTGCCTGCCGCTACGCCCAAGAGGGCGTTCATGCCCAGCACTTTCATTTTCCCCTTATCCAGCACACGGCAGGATACATTTTTTCTTTTGGCGATTTTCACGGCCTGTTCGGCCATCATTGATGGCGTCATTTCATTGGCCGGGGCTGAAACGAGATCGCGGGTAAAATAAACCGCGCTCGCAATGATGTTCGTTTTTTTGATTTCATCCAGAACTAACGGATAATCTTTTGACTCAGCGGCAATTTCCAGCAGCCGCATTTCTTTGAGCTCGTCGCGGCTGACTGTTTTGTAAGGCGTATATTGATACTGACCCAGGATTGCCCCTTCGGCCACCGCCGCAATGATTTTTTCTTTCTGATCCGGCAGAAGGTTCCAATCCATGGCTGTCGCCGCATCTTTGATATTCAACCCGCGCAAATGCTGCATGACCCTGGCAAAAGCATTGCGAATTTTTTCCAGGTTTAATTCACTTTTCTTACCCAGGCCGACCAGTGCAATTCTTTTGGCCGGCATGGAATCTTTGGTGTAAATGACGGATACCTGAGACGGCTTGGCCTCAAAATCACCGCTTTTTATAAGATCACTCAGCAGTCCGCCGCTTTTTTGGTTGATCACCGCCGCCGGACCGGACAGCTTTTTCTCCCCTGCACAAAAAGCCAAAATAATGGCCCCCGTTTTGACCTCGGCAAGACTTCCCTTTTTAACCGTAATATTCACACAAACCTCCCTGTCAAAGCAAATTGATGTAATTTCGGACGCCATGAATGATTCGATGCACCCAGATGATCTTTTCCTCAACGGTATAAAAAACCAGATAATTACTCACCGCGAGGAAGCGATAACCCATGCCGGCCAATGCTTCTTCGGCGGGAATTTTTCCCGGCAAAGGAAAAGAGATAAGGCCCGACAAGCTGTTTTCGATTTTGTCCAGCAAAGTTATCGCGGCGACAGGGTTATCAAGGGCAATATAGTTGATAATTTCCCTTAGATCATCCCCGGCCACCTGTAATAAACGGATTTCGTACTCAGGTTGCTTCATGGATCAGCCTGCGCATATCTTTCATGACTTCGGAAAGGGTTTTGCCCTGATCACCCGCCGCTTTTTGCGATTGGGCCACTGCAAGCTTGCTGAATAAATCCAGCTTCATCTGCAGCTTGCTGTAATGGGCCAGAGACATAACCACCATATCACCATTGCCATTTTTGGTAATAAATATCGGCTCATCGGATTGATGCGCCAATCGGGAAATGTCATTGGCCTTGTTTCGCAGGTCTGAAATGGGCTTAATGAGCGGCATAACCTTCTCCTTAATTTTTATCAATATTATGTTCTTTTAATGATAAAGTCAAAGGAATAAACCGGACTTATGGCCAGGGGCCGGATTATTGCGAAGATAAAAATATAGACATTGTAGATGGCCATATCGCCGCCCGAATGAAAAAACTGACATCAACGACGCCATTTCCTTGGACCGGAAGCACTGTCAATTGCCTTTCCATCATTTGATGGCAGACTGATTTTTCTTCTTCATCGCAAATGATCATATCACTTGATATTGCTGATTATAAAAGATATATGCTTTCAGAAATATGGATGATATTGATCTTTTGTATCAAGAAAATGAAAAGTAGAAATAGTCGGTTGCGAACACAATTCCGTGGGGCCTTCGATGTTACTTAACAAAACAGTTGCTGTTGTTGTGCCGGCCTATAATGAGGCAAAACAAATCGATCGCGTCCTGCGGACCATGCCCCATTTTGTTGACCGCATTATTGTGGTCAACGACTGTTCAACGGACAATACCGCCGGCGTTGTGCTGTCTTATATCAAAGAAGACCGCGCCATCGGAAAAATCATCGTTCCAGACAAGGTTGAAGCAGACGGCGATCAATACGACCGGGCGGAAAAGCTGCTGAAGGAAAAGCAACAAGACGACATGCGGCATTATATTCCGTCTGAAATCGCCAATACCTATCCCGCGACCGACCGGGTTATTCTCATCAATCATCTACAAAACGGCGGCGTCGGCGCGTCCATCGCCCGGGGCTACAAATGGTGTCTGGATCATAAAATCGATTGCACGGCGGTTATGGCGGGCGACGGTCAGATGGATCCTTCAGAACTGGAAAATATCTGCAAACCTGTTTTGTCCGAGGACATCGACTATGTAAAAGGAAACCGGCTGATTCATGGCAGCGCCCGTCTGATTATCCCCAAAATCCGCTTCTTCGGCAATTCCATGCTGTCGATCCTGACCAAGATCGCCTCCGGATACTGGCACGTCTCCGATACACAAAGCGGATATACCGCCATTTCTTTAGCGGCATTAAACGCTATCAAAATTCATGATATTTATCATGCTTACGGCATGCCCAATGACATGCTGGTTAAATTGAACATCGCCTTTTGCACGATCAAGGAAATCAAAATCAAGCCGGTTTACGACATCGGTGAAACGTCCAAAATGAAAGTTCATAAAGTCATTCCCCGGATCGCCTGGCTGCTTTTCAAAAGCTTCTTTAAAAGGCTATGGTTGAAATATCTCTTCCGCGATTTTCACCCGCTTTTCCTGCTTTATCACTTTGCCATCGTGGTCGGCATCATGGCTTTGCCTTACGGCCTCAAGGTATTGACGCATACCCTTTCCGGCGCAACCGTTTCACCCACCACGATGCTGGCATTCTTCTTTTTGTTTACCAGCAGTTTTCAATCGCTTCTGTTCGCCATGTGGATGGATATTCAGGATAACGAAAGGCTATACAAATCGTGATGGCAAAAAAATCTCCTGTGAAAAATCAAAACATCGCCGTTATCGGAGCCGGCAACTGGGGCCGAAATCTCATCCGCAACTTTTCCGGGCTTCACGCGCTTTGCGCCCTCAGCGATAAGCGCGCATCCGTCTTGAACGAAATGCGCAAGCTTTATCCTTCTTGTGATTGTTACGCCTCACTGAAAGATGTTCTGTCGCATCCAAAGATAGAAGCCGTGGTCATCGCCACACCCGCGGAAACACATTTTTTGCTGGCAAGGGAGGCGCTGCTTTCGGGCAAGCATGTGTTTGTGGAAAAGCCGATGACGTTGACGGAAAAAGATGCTGAAGAACTGATTGCGCTGGCGACAAAACAGAATTTGATTTTAATGGTCGGCCACCTCCTCCAGCATCATCCTGTCTTTGTGAAGCTCAAGCAAATCGCCTCCGCAGGCAAACTGGGCCGCATCCATTATATTTATTCGCACCGTCTGAACCTGGGCAAGATTCGCCGGGAAGAAAATATTCTGTGGTCTTTCGCGCCGCATGATATTTCGATGATCCTTTCTCTGGCGGGAGAAGAACCGGAAAGCGTTATGGCAACAGGCGGAAACTACCTGCACAAAAAAATCGCCGACGTGACCACAACCCATCTGGAATTTTCTTCCGGTCTCAAAGCCCATGTTTTTGTCTCCTGGCTGCATCCCTTTAAAGATCAGAAGCTGGTCGTGGTGGGTGATCATAAAATGGCTGTTTTTGACGACACTCTGCCTTGGGAGGAAAAGCTGCTGGTCTATCCGCATTCCGTCAAATGGGATCATAATATTCCCGTCCCGACCAGAGGCACTCCCGAGCGCGTTGTTGTCCCCTGCGCCGAACCGCTGAAACTTGAATGTCAGCATTTCATAAAGTGCGTTCGTGAGGGGAAACCGGCGCTGACCGACGGAGCGGAAGGTTTGCGGGTTCTCCGGGTTTTAAATGCGGCGGAACGTTCTCTTGATGCCAACGGTCTGAGAATTGATTTGCAGAAAAATACGGCGTCGGCCGGGAAAAATCCCGCATCCGTCTTTGTCCATCCAACCGCAGTCATTGATGAAGGGGTGGAAATCGGCGCAGACACCAAAATCTGGCATTCTTCCCATGTTCTTGCCAATTCCATGATCGGCAAGAACTGTTCGATCGGACAGAATGTAGTGATCGGTCCCGATGTCACCATCGGCGACGGCTGTAAAATTCAAAACAATGTTTCCGTGTATAAAGGCGTAACATTGGAGGAAGCCGTATTCTGCGGCCCGTCGGTTGTTTTCACCAATGTCATCAATCCGAGAGCGGAAATCCGGCGAATGTCGGAAATCAAAACCACACGGGTTAAAAAGGGGGCAACACTGGGCGCCAACGCCACGATTGTTTGCGGCCACACCATCGGCAGCTATGCCTTCGTCGCCGCCGGCGCGGTCATCACCAGGGATGTTCCCGCTCATGCCCTGATGGCCGGCAACCCCGCCCGCCAGACCGGCTGGATATGCCAGTGCGGATACAAACTGAATGCAAAACACCAATGCCCGCAGTGCGGAAATCGATACAAAATGAACGCAAAACTGGGATTGCAGAGAGTTTCTGCCAACAACTTACCCTTTACATAGGTTAAAAAAGTAGATATAAAGAACCTCCA
>DFZJ01000179.1:4724-43146 GCA_002382045.1 Syntrophaceae bacterium UBA4059 | reverse complement strand
ATCCAGAGATGGTCCACCATTCTGATGCCGATACTTTTTTTGCTCCTGCTCATTCTGATTGTAAGGTCCGTTACGCTGCCTGGGGCGGGTGAGGGACTTGTTTATTACCTGAATCCTGATTTCAGCAAGGTGACGGGCCGTACGCTGCTGGCCGCTCTGGCACAGGCCTTTTTCTCCTTGAGCCTGGGAATGGGAGCGATTATGACATATGGAAGCTATCTGGACGATAAAGATGAAATCCCGTCCAATGCCGCGTGGGTGGCGGGGCTTGATACGGGTGTTGCCCTGCTGGCAGGTTTTGCTTTATTTCCCGCTATATTTGCGCTGGGGTTCGAACCCGGCGCAGGGCCGGGGCTCGCTTTTATTACCCTGCCTGCCGTCTTTACACAGATGCCTCTGGGCGGCGTTTTCGGGGTCTTCTTTTTCTTTCTGCTGTTTATTGCGGCGCTTACCTCCGCCATATCCCTTTTGGAAGTGGTGACGGCCTGGCTGATTGATGAAAAGGGATGGCACAGAAAAAAAGCTGCCGTATGCATGGGACTGGTCATTTTTGTTGTCGGACTTCCGGCGACTCTCGGTTACAGTGTGCTGAAGGATTTTACCTTTCCTGGTTTGAATACAGATTTGCTCGATACTTATGACTGGTTTTGCAACAGCATCTTCCTGCCCGTGGGAGGGTTCTTGATGGCCTTATTTTCCGGCTATGTCTGGGGTATCAAACACGCGGTTCATGAAGCGAATAAAGGCCATAAGTCCATCACGGTCGGAAAATGGTGGGTGTTGCTAATCCGTTATGTTGTTCCCGTGCTGATCTTCTTCATCCTGGTGTTAGGGATCTACGACACCTTCGTAAAGTAAACTGCCGGCAAGGTCTGGAGAAGCCATGCGGGAAAATTTAAAAGACAATATTCATTTTACTTCGCAGGATTTGCGTCAGATCAAGGCGTTGGAGTTGACGCTCTCTGATGTTCAGCGCCAGTTGGAGACTTTCCGGCGCGGCTCTAACTATCTGAAACTCATTCGTCCCTGTGTTCCGAATGACGGAATTCGGTCGTTTACAATGGTCGAGCGCAACCATCTGATTAAACGCTATGATGCCGAAGCTGCTCGATACAAAATAATAAAATTTGTGCCGGCGTCAGGCGCGGCCAGCAGAATGTTTGCTGAGTGGTTTGCCGCAGCCGGGAAAGGCAGCTTCGGAAATGCCGGGATGGATCGGTCTTTCTTTGCCGATCTGAGAAAGATGCCTTTCATCTCACTGCTTCAAAAAGACGTTATGGCTCGTGAGAAGCTTGAACAAAAAAATGTCAAAGCTGTGCTGGATTATATTTTACTTTCCAAGGGTCTTCATTTCGGCTGGTTGCCCAAAGCACTCATTCCTTTTCATACCTATCCTACAGGCGCCGTGAGGACGGCGCTGGAAGAACATCTTGTCGAAGCCGCAAGCCTCATTGGAAAATCCGGAGAACTATGCCGTCTGCACTTTACGATTTCAGCGGAACATGCCCAAGCCGTTAAAAAGTTATTGAGGATGGTTATTCCTGAATATGAAAAACGCTGCCATGTTCGATTTAAAGTTGATTTGTCCGTGCAGTCTCCGGCCACAAATATTGTGGCTGTCGATAAAAACAATCGGCCGTTTCGTGATGAAAACGACCATCTGGTTTTTCGACCCGGCGGACATGGCGCTTTGCTTAAAAATCTTCAAAAATTAAATGCTGATCTTATCTTTATCAAAAATATCGATAATATCGCACCTGATGCACTGCAAAAGAAAATATTGCCTTACAAAAAAATGCTGGGCGGTCTGGCGTTGCAGTTGCGGCAGTCTGTCTTTACGATATTGCGGCGTCTCAAAAAAGATCAATTCAGTGACCGTGAGCTACAAGCCATGGCGGAATTCTGCCATTCCGAATTTCATGCTGGTATTTTAAAAGGATATACAAAGTTGTCGCAACAAGAAAAAAAGCAAAGGATCTTTTCTCACTTGAACCGTCCGCTGCGCGTTTGCGGGATGGTGAGGAATGTCGGGGAGCCGGGTGGCGGTCCCTTCTGGGTTTTGGAAAAAGACAAATCGCAAACATTGCAGATTGTCGAATCGGCCCATGTTGATCATAGCAAGACAACACAGGCGGACATCTGGTCACGGGCTTCATATTTTAATCCGGTCGATATGGTATGCTGTACAAAAAATTATCTGGGAGAAAAATTTAATCTGGCCGATTATGTGAATGAGGATGCTTATTTAATCATCTCTAAAACAGAAAAGGGACAACATCTCAAGGCCCAGGAAATGCCAGGATTGTGGAATGGCGGTATGGCGGGCTGGAACACGGTTTTTGTGGAGCTTCCGCTTGCGGTATTTAATCCGGTCAAAACGGTTTATGATCTTTTGCGTCCACAGCACAGAGGCGGCGGTTCCATTAAATAATCCAGCGCTCGGATGCGTCTTTAGGAATGGCCCTGGCTTTAATGGTGACGGATTTATTTTTATGCAGGCAGACGACGCTGGCTTCCGTATCGTCCGGCGCGTCGGAATAGCGGACGCAGAGCGAGGCTGCCGTGGCGATTGACGATTCATTGCCGTAGGGCGCAAGCACGCAGGGTCCTGGAAAATCGACCATGCTGCAGATCAGGTCTTCTTCAAGAGAAAGTTTGTGCAAGGCTTCATTGTCGGATTTATTTCTGCCGACAATAATTTTACCGATCGCTTCCATGCGAAAGTGCCTTCCGAATTTCAGAAGTTCATAGTCGCGAATCCGCCGGTCTTCAGAATGAGAAATCAGATCGCGCAGACGACGGGAAAAAATCGGATCCGTCAGCAGGCAGCCGCCGGCCGGTGGGGGGTAGTCCCGTATCCCGAATTCTTCCGCCAGCCGCATTTGATCTTTGCGCCCACGCCCCGAAATAGCCAGCAGTTTTGTGCGGTCAATCTTTCCCTCTCTTTCAGCTTTAACCGGTTCAAGCAGTTGCGCGGAAAGAGGCCGTAAAATGTAGTCGGCGTAACCGGAATTCTTTGCGACGACACCAAGGGACTGTTTGGTCTGTGACATGGGGCGCTGGCCCATTACCTCGCCGGTCACGAGAAAGTCCGCGCCGATTTCCTCCATTTTTCTGCCGGCAATATTCAGCATCAGTGTGTGGCAGTCAATGCAGGGGTTCATATTTTTGCCGTAACCATAGCGGGGAGACTTGAGCATTTGCAGATGTTCGTTTGTGATATCCACAACCATCAGGGGCAAATGGATCTGATCGGCTGCCGCCTGCGCCTTGACCGCATTAAAAAAAGGGGTGGTACAGGTAAAACCGATCACATCAATGTTTTGATTTTGAACAAGCTTGACGGCTAATATGCTGTCCAGCCCTCCGGACAGCAGGGAAATTGCTTTTACCATATTCAGCCTTTTAAAAAATAAAAGCGCTACGCAATGCCATACGCAACGCCCAATGATCATCAATGGATCAATGCAAAACTCAATATCGGATAACGTCAGCCGACCATGTTTCCTGCATCAATCCCCGCAATTCCTGATTGAAATCAAAATTCACAATGTAGATGTCTTTATCGGTCTTGATCTTGGTTCCGCTGAAACCGAAAGTATAAGGCGGTTGATTCTTGTCCAGACCGGAAAAAGTAAAGTAACCGGACGCAAAGGCAAAATTAAGGCCGCGCAAAATTTTTTCCATGTTTTGGGCAGGTCCGTTCTGATCGGATATAAAGATGATTTCGTTGCCGGCCTTTTGAAGAATAGTGACAAATTGCGGAGGCAGATTACGCGAGAAAATAATAGTTTTTCTCTCGCCCTGTGTAACCTTCATATCCGCTTTGATCGATAAATTAAACCCGTCCCGTGCGATATTAAAAACTCTGAGATTGACATCCTTTTCTACCGGTATCTTCAGATAAGAAAGCAAAGCAGCGGCGAAATCTCCGGCGGAGGATGAGGGTAAAACCGTTATCGGAGTCAGTGAGTAAATTTCTTCCGGCTTGACGACAAGGCCTTTATCCGGAGAGATTTCCGTAATAATAAAGGAATGCCGTTTTGCATGATTGACAACAGCTCTGGGTAACAAAGCGTTATTCTCATAAACAAAACGCAGCCCCTGGATCATTGATGGGGATTGTTTGTTTTTTTTGGTGATCAGCCAGTCCATCAGGATTTCCAGCGAAGGCAATGATTCGAGGGAAACAGGTTTTTGCGCTTTACTGATTTCATAGGATTTGGTGTTCTTAAAAATCTTTTTCAATAGGGTGATGATATCGTCTTTAGCGTCGATTTTGACTAAATGGTAATTGCTCCAGTGGTCGCTTATTATTTTCTTCAGATGATGGCTGGAACGGTTTTCCAGATCAAGGAATATCGTTGTCCGGTCATCAAATTCCACTACGGGAATCATGGAACAATCAATGGTCAGTTGTCCGGTTTTAGAAACCGGGAGATAGTAATTGCCGCTGGTTATCATGTTAGCGTTCATTTGCGTAAAGATATGCTTGATGACGGCCAGTCGGGCCGCGGGAGAAAGAACAATGGAATCTTTTCCCGCGGTGGTTTTTTCCGATGATACTTGCTGTTCTTCAGACAATGAAACGGCAGCGGCATCCTTTGCCGACTGTTCGCCGCTTTTCACAACGGACTGACCACCGGGCAGGCGAATGATCTGCCCGGCATAGATTTTATTGGCATTTCTCAGGGACGGATTTAATGATTTGATGTGGAGCATGGTGTTCTGTGTGTTGGCGGTTATATGAAGTTCACGGTGAACAATCCGAATGAGATGGTCGCCTTTTTTAACCCGATAGGCTTGAGGGGTAACTGATTTTTGCGGCGGCTGATTTACGGGAGCATCAGCCGATGCGGTTTTTTCTTTCCTAACAGCAACGGCCTTTCCGGGCAGTACAATCTTCTGCCCCACCCGCAATTTGTCCAGGTCTTTGATATGGGGATTAAGATCCTTTATCATTCTGTAATAATAGGGAATATCCTTTTCGGTTACGCCGGGTATTTTGCGGACGATCGCTGAAAGAACGTCCTCTTTCTGAACCGTATAATAAAGAACATCTTTTTCAGGAAAAGCTGTTTTACTGAAAGTCAGTTGTGCCGTGTCTTCTTTGGCGGAGAACGCAGGCGCGTGAAAAGCCATTGTTGAAAAAAACATCAGAATCAGAATGGATAAGAATTTCTTCCTCATCACTTGTTGCCCCCGCTTGGAATTATAGAAATTAATGTGTGAATTAATTACTTTAACGTTCCGGAAAAGTCAATAAGAATCAAAGATTAAAAAGGCCGCCGCCTGTTATTATTTGACGAAGTTAAGGAATGAAAGCAGGTTAAATCACTTTTTTCATCGCTGCTATGGCGACTTCAATTTGATCGTCATCCGGTTCACGGGTGGTGATCTTTTGCAGGGCAAGTCCCGGCCAGCTGAGCATCTGCACCAGCTTGAATCGGCCGTATTTCCCGGTAAAACGAATCGCTTCATAAGAAATACCCGCGATGACCGGCATCAGTAAAATCTTATAAAGGATCCGGTGCAGAAAGTCAGGCCGTCCCAAAAGTGAAAAGACGAGAATGGAAACGATCATCACAAAAAGAATAAAGCTGGTGCCGCAACGGGGATGGCGGGTGGAGTATTTTTTAACATTTTCAACCGTCAGATCCTGGCCGTCTTCCCAGGCAAAAACCGTTTTATGCTCGGCGCCGTGATACATATAGACACGACGCATATCCGGCATCAGGAGCGTAGCGGTCAGAAAACATAAAAACATGCCCAGGCGGACACACCCCTCCAGAATATTTAAAAGGATCAGACTATCAATATAAATTTTTATCTTGGTAAAGAAAAAAGCTGGAACGACAATAAAGAAAAAAATGGCAATGGCAAAGCTGATAACGAAAGAAACATACATTTCCCAGCCTTTCGGCTTTACTTCCTCTTCAGACAGGGCGACCTCCGCGGAAAACATCAGGCATTGAATTCCGACGATCATCATTTCAAACAAACTGATGGTGCCCCGGATAAACATCCAGCCGAGCGGTTTGTATCGTTTGGTCAGAGGAATATATTCGCGCTCCTGGAAAACAATTTCCTGGTCCGGTCTCCTGACCGCCGCCGCGATTTTTGTGCCGTGGCGCATCATCACACCTTCGAGAATTGCCTGGCCACCGGCGATATCTTCGGGATTTGGTTTGCAGCTCATAAGATTTACTATGCCATTCTTGTGTTTTAGTGCTGCTTATTTATAGCATTTAAGAGGGACTGTCAAATTATCATTTGATAAATGTTTATTGCATGTTTGGAGGCGCATGATATAATGAAAAAATAAACATAAGGAGGATACAAAATGGCGTCATTGGATTCATCATCCACCGCTTTTATTAAAGAGTATCAGGAACGGTTTGAAAAGAAATTGAAAGAAAATGAGATCGAGCTTCTGGAGCACTGGAAAGGGCAAATTGAAAAAATCGAAAGCTCAAGACCGGACAGTATCGCCTCCTTGCAATTACAAATCCATAAAATGTCTGAAATGATGGGCAACCGCATCAAGGTTCTGAAAAAGGGTTAAAATGGAGAATATTGCTGATTTTTTGTTTGAAGTGGGGATGCTTTGTAAGACACCGCGCAGTGGTTGCCAGTTTCTGGGCAGTGGCCGGGAGTCGGTTGCGGAGCACGTTCTGCGAACGGTATTTATCGGTTATGCACTGTGTAAATTGAATCCATCACTGGAAGAATTGCGTGTATTGAAAATGTGTGTGTTTCATGATTTGCCCGAAGCACGCACCGGTGACATGAACTATGTCAATAAAAAATATGTGCAGGTTGATGAAACTAAAGCCGTGAAGGAATTAACGGAAGGTCTTTTTTTCGGCGATGATATCCGGAAGTCGATCGAGGAATTTAACGCGAAAGAAACAAAAGAATCCTTAATCGCCCGTGACGCCGATCAGATTGCTCTGATTCTTCAGCTCAAGGAGTACGGCGATCTGGGCAATAAGTATTCCGAAGAATGGATAAAATATGCCTTGCAAAGGCTTTGTACCGATGAAGGTAAAAAACTGGCTGCCCGCATTATTCAAACGGATTCATCGCACTGGTGGTTTAAGGAAAAAAGCGACTGGTGGATCAACGGAAATGCCCGGTAAACGTTTATCACAAGCGCGGAGACGATTGCATGATTCACAAAACGGTTATTTTGTTTTTTACTGTAATGATCCTTCTGAACCTGATGTCGTGCGCTCATGAATTGGGCGGAACGGTCATAACAAAACCGGACCAACACACGCACGTTTACGAGGCCAAAGAAAAAGTTATTCTCAAGGCGATTGCCGCCGTATTAAAAGAAAAAAGTATTGGCGAAAATGTTTTGATTGATTATAAGCTCAATCGTGTCGATTCAGATTACGTGGTTTCGGGTGATTGGCGGACAAAGGCCACTGCTCTGTTAAAAAGGCTTGATTGGAAGGAATGCGAAGTGACGCTTATCGTAAAGACGGAAAAAAAGGCAGAAACCGGATGGGAAATGCGCAGAATATTGGAAAAAGCACAATATGAAAGTATTTTTAGCGTGATTGATGTTAAAATTTACGAAGCAATGTCCAAAGGTGAGTAGGGTCAATATGTTAAGCGGTGAAAATGATTACAAGTGATCAACGTGTATTATCGCGCCGGTTCAAGTCTGGTTTGTCCATTATTTTAAATCGTCCAGGAGCGATCAACAGCCTCAATGAGGCGATGCTCGACAGGATCGATAGCTTGCTTTCTGAAGCTCTCGCCGACGAAAAATGTCTGTTTGTTTTGTTTTACAGCACGAGTCACAAAGGTTTCTGCGCCGGGGGGGATGTTAAAGAACTGGCCAGGCTGGGCCGCATCAATCAATTTGACAAGGTAGATACCTTTTTTCGCAAAGAATACGGCCTGGACTTGAGAATCCATCTGTTTCCCAAGCCGGTGATCGTGATAGCCGACGGCATCACGATGGGCGGCGGTTTGGGCATTGCCGCAGGAGCCGGAATCAGTATTGCAACCGAGCGGACACGAATGGCCATGCCTGAAACCCGGATTGGTTTTTTCCCGGATGTCGGTTCAACCGGCTGGATGTTTGCGCGCTGCCCCAAAGGCTATCCTGAATATCTTGGCTTGACCGGTTATGACATGATCGGAAGCGAATGCGTTCGATTGGGTTTTGCAACGCATTTCATGAAATCGGAGAAAATCCCCGCATTGATTGAACTGTTGGAAAATATAGAACTGACAACCGGAAAAGACAAACAGGGAATGATCAGCAATCTGCTGGTCAAGATTTCCGGTTTCCTGGATTTTAATATCCCCGTTAATCATGATATGGATGTGTGGGTGGCAAAATACTTTGCGGGAAAGTCGGATATCCGGGAAATTCTGGAGCCGTTATCGAGATGTCATGAACAGGAAAAACATTGCAGTGAGGTTTTTGCCAGCATTGCCGAACGATCGCCCACCGCTCTGTTACTGACATTAAAATTATTGCGGCACAACGAAGGACGGTCCATTGCGGACGTATTTGCCACCGAACTGAAAGCCGCTGGTTTTATTGCCCGCGAGCCCGATTACATTGAGGGCGTAAGGGCAAGACTTATTGATAAGGACGATAAACCAAGATGGGCGCCGGATAGCATCGATAAGGTTGAAGCGGATAAATTTATTCCATAACAGGCCGAATGCTGACAGGAAAATTATCGGCATTCGGCCTTGTGTTTGGATGGGGCATGTTCATCCATGCTTGTGTTATTTGTTCTTGCTGAAAAATCCTATAAGGAATTCACTATCCTTGGGGGACAAATCAAATTTAAACACAGCCTTTTCGACCAGCACATAAAGTGGCTGAGCGGCATTATCCTCTCTGTTGGCTGAAATCCATTTAATTGCTTTCTGAATATTTTCACCTTCCGGCATGACGGTTGCCATAACTTTGGTTCCTCCTTATGATGAATAATGTTGTTCCAAGAAATATATCATTAACAACGTTTTTTACATACTACAATATGACTTAAAAATTAACTAAATTTTCAACAAATTTGACATGAGCGTTTTTGTTATTATTCATACACGCTGAATGTAAAACATGTCAGTCTTCTTTTTAGTAAAGGGGAAAGACCATGAAAAAAATCTTTCGGAGCCCTAACACTGGTTTATCCGACACCCGTCTGGGTTATCGGAACTTATGATAAAGAGGAAAAACCAAATGCTGCAACGGTGGCCTGGGGAGGTGTGTGCAGCTCGCAGCCGCCCGCTGTGGCTATTTCACTTCAAAAATCAAGATACACGTATGATAACATTATTTATGTGCCGGAAAAACGCGACGATCATGGCGTTGGAAAATATTTAGGAAACGCTTTTAAGATAGGAAAAAAAATGAAATAAAAGTTGATAACCTTTTGGAAAAATATTAATTTATGAGAAACAATATGGAAAGGAGATGCATGATGGCTAAATCAATTAAAGGAACGAAGACAGAAAAAAATCTGCTGGCGGCTTTTGCCGGTGAGTCACAGGCAAGGAATCGCTACACTTTTTTTGCAAGTGCCGCAAAGAAAGAAGGATATGAACAGATTTCCCGATTCTTTCTGGAAACGGCGGAAAATGAAAAAGAACATGCTAAAGTGTTCTTTAAGTATCTCGAAGGCGGCGAAGTTGAAATGACGGCAGCTTTTCCGGCAGGGGTAATCACCGATACGAAAAGCAATCTGGAGGCCGCCGCCGCCGGTGAAAATATGGAATGGACCGTCCTGTATGCCGAGGCAGCCAAAGTAGCCCGAGAGGAAGGATTTCCCGAAGTCGCGCGTTCATTTGAGCAGATTGCCAAAGTAGAGAGATTTCATGAAGCGAGATATCGAAAGCTTGTTGCCAATATTGCCAACCGTGAAGTCTTTCAGAAGAAAACGACAGCCAAGTGGCACTGCATCAATTGCGGATATGTGCATGAAGGCGCTGAAGCGCCTTCGGAATGTCCAGCCTGTAAACATCCGCAGTCGTATTACGAGCTATTAGCGGAGAATTACTAAAAACCGTTTTTTGGCAAAACAGATTTTCCAACAGCCCGTGCGTTATTCCGCGGGCTGTTTTTTTTACCCGGAATGAAATAATATTTAATGCTTTGCGGAATGCGAACGTTCTTGGCCAGACAAAGCTTGTTGTGCTTGACAGTGAAAGAAAAATACCCTAGATTGGCGCAGTTTTTCGCAAGAGGAGTCAACAAATATGTCCACAAAAAAGCAGCGGCGGTCTGAAAATTTTAAAGACCGGAAGAAAAAGAAATCCACTCGAGTCGTTTATTTAGTTGCAATCATCGGCGGTGTTTTTTTATTGCTGGTTTTTTTCTTTGTCATCTTGTTTAACGCTTTATTTCCCCCCGTCGATATGGAAGCCTTGAAAAAGAAAGAAAAAAGAATCGCAGAAATTTATTTTTCCGACCCTCAGGAGCGCTTTCTGGTTGCCGAGAAACGCTATATTTATAAAGCAGACGATGCGGCGGAACAGGCGAAAGAAGTTGTCAAAGCCCTGCTGGCGGGTTCCAAAACCGGCAATGTCAATACCTTTCCCGCCAATGTTACGCTCAAGGATGTAAAGGTGGATAAAGAGGGCGTGGCGCAGGTCACCTTCAACGATAATCTGATCAAGTCGCATCCGGGCGGCTCCACAGCGGAAATGGTCACCATCTATTCATTGACGAATACATTGACCTCTAATATTCCCGACATTAAAGCCGTGAAAATACTGGTCAACGGAAAAGAACTGTCGTCAATCAAAGGGCATATTTCCACCGTTAATCCCTTCAGACCGGACCCCGATCTCTTTGCGCCGGTTAAAGAGGAGAAAAACTGATACTGCCATGGCCCCGAAATCCAAAATATCACGAACCCGCAATATCGGCATTGTCGCTCACATTGATGCGGGTAAAACAACCGTCAGTGAAAGAATCCTTTTTTATACCGGCAAATCCTATAAAATAGGTGAAGTCCACGACGGGGAAGCCGTTATGGACTGGATGCCTCAGGAACAGGAAAGAGGCATCACCATTACGTCCGCGGTCACCACCTGTACGTGGAAGAATTCCGAAATTCACATTATTGACACTCCCGGACATGTAGATTTTACGATTGAAGTGGAGCGGTCCCTGCGCGTGCTCGACGGTGCAGTCGTCGTATTTTGCGCTGTCGCAGGCGTTGAGCCGCAATCGGAAACCGTCTGGCATCAGGCGGATAAATACGCCGTTCCCAAGGTCGCCTTCGTCAACAAGATGGATCGCATCGGCGCCGATTATTTTCATGTGGTTGATATGATGCGTGATCGTTTTAACTCCACCCCCGTGCCTGTTCAAATTCCAGTAGGCAGTGAAGATACCTTCCGCGGTGTCATTGATTTAATTAACCGGAAAATGCTGATTTGGGATGATAGCTCTCAGGGTGCGGAATATGCGACCAGTGAGATACCTGAAGATTTGGCGGACACCGCCGCGAATGAGCGGGAGAAAATGATCGAGACCCTGGCGAACTGTGATGATGAGCTGGCGGATCTTTATCTGGCCGGAGAGGAATTATCAGCCGCTCAAATTAATGTTGCGTTGCGTAAGGCAACGATTGCTTTAAAAATTGTGCCGGTGATGTGTGGCACGGCGCTTCGCAATAAAGGCATTCAGCCCATACTGGATGCTGTTGTCAATTACCTGCCTTCACCGGAAGATGTTCCTCCGGTCAAAGGCATTAATCCAAAAACAAAGCAAGAAGAGGTCCGGCATAGTTCTGATAAAGAACCACTGGCGGCGCTGGCTTTTAAAATCCAGCTTGATGAGGGACGCAAGCTAACTTACCTGCGCATTTATTCCGGCCAGATTTTCGCCAATGGGGAAGTTTATAATGTTGTCAAAAAGAAGAAAGAAAAAATAGCCCGTCTTTTACAGATGCACGCCAATAAACGGGAAAGAATTGACAAGGCGTCAGCGGGGGAGTTGGTCGCTGTTTTGGGATTGAAGGAAACGACCACCGGCGATACGCTTTGTGACGAAGCTCATCCGATCATGCTGGAACAGATGGAATTTTACGAACCGGTGATCAGTCAGGCCATTGAAGCCAAGACGCCCGCCGATCAGGAAAAACTGGCGCAGGCGCTGGTCAAACTGACCGATGAGGATCCGACGTTGCGTGTCAAGTATGATGATGAAACCGCACAGACGGTCATTTCCGGCATGGGCGAACTGCATCTGGAAATTATTGTGGATCGTCTGCTCAGAGAATTCAATGCCCGTGTTAATGTCGGCCGGCCGCGCGTTGTTTATCGCGAAACGATTCAGAAACCATTTGAAATTGAAAGTGTCTTTGAAAAAGAATTGGGTGAAAAAAGACATTTTGGACAGGTGCGCATTGAGCTTGTTCCTCGTAAACGGGGTATGGGCAACGAGATCGTTAATCAACTATCTGAGGAAGTGGTCCCCGCCGAGTATCATGAAGCGATAGAAGAAGGTATCCGGGAAGCGATGATGAGCGGCGTCCTCAACAGCTATCCGGTGATCGATGTCAGTGTCAGGTTAATCGGCGGCGCTTACCATGACGGAGAATCTTCCGCCCAAGGGTATAAAATCGCCGCTGCTACTGCTTTTCGTGACGGCTGTCTTGCGGCAGATCCTCTCATGCTTGAGCCGATCATGATGGTGGATATTATTACGCCCAGCGAGTTTATGGGCGATGTCATCGGTGATATTAATGCCCGTCGGGGTGAGATTCAGGCGATCAATCCCAAAGGACCTGTTTCTGAAATCAAAGCCAAAGTGCCGCTCAAAGCCATGTTTGGTTATTCCACGGATCTGCGTTCCGCCACTCAGGGGCGCGCCGTTTTTACAATGATTTTTGGAGAATATAATAAGGCCTGATGGCCTGAATGGTCATAGGTAAAAAGTTTTTGGTGGATGCGTCTCCCACAGAACGACTTCATCTCAATGGGAGAAACGATTGAAAGGCGGAGGCCATGTCATTGATTCAGTATGCACTCAAACGATTGCGGGCATATTCCTTTTTTGAAGGCGAAAGAGCCGATTATCCGCCGACTTTTGCTGAAGAATTAAATTATCAATGCGGCCGGATTCTCTTCGTTGTTGCAATCATTACCATGGCCGCCTGGCTGCCGTATATCTCCCTTGACTGCCAGCTCCATCCGGATGAATTTCTCATCCCCTATATCCGCGTGGGCCTGTCCATCGTCAGTCTGATTATTTTTATTCTGTATCTAACCGGACGGTTTGCCGGATATCATATGATGTTTCTGGTCATCATCGGAGCCTATCTGGCAATTTCCTGCGGATTGCTGACTGCTTTGACGAAAGCCGATTCCGTTTACATGGGAGGATACATTTTTATTTTGACGGTCATGGCCGTCGCTCCAGTTGACAGGCGGGCGGCTTTGTCGGTCATTGCCGCATCGCTCATGACGTTTTTTACTGTGGGTTATTTTAAAGGAATATCCTTTGATAGTCTCAGCGCCCGATACAGCTTTCTTGATTTGATCAGCGCAACCTTAGTCTCTATTTCGTTTATTTTCCTGTTGCATGAGACGAGATACAGAAGCTGGTTAAAATCAAAAAAAATTGACGAGCAGAGTTTGGAATTAAGGTCTGACAAAGAAAAAATCGATAAGCTGCTTTTGAATATTTTACCTCCCGCTGTAGCTAAGGAACTCAAGAATGATGGTCTGGTCAAGCCCGTCTTTTATGAATCAGCAACGATTGTTTTTGCTGATATCGTCGGTTTTACTAAAATTACGGAAAAGCTCACACCTGATCAACTCGTCAGAGAACTTGATGAAGTGTTCTCCAGCTTTGATCGGGTCATGGATAAATACGGTCTGGAGAAACTCAAAACGATCGGCGATGCCTATATGTTTGTCGCAGGCGTGCCCGTGGCCAATAAAACTCATGAAATAGACGCGGTACTTGGCGCGCTGGAATTCCAGTCTTTAATCGAAAAAATCAATCAGTTGAAGACCTGTAAGGGACGTCCTGTATTTGAGATCCGAATCGGAATCAACACGGGGCCTTTAATGGCCGGCATTGTGGGTGAAAAGAAATTTGTCTATGATGTCTGGGGTGATTCAGTGAATCTGGCCAGTCGCATGGAATCATCGGGTGAGGGTGGCAGAGTCAACATTTCCGAAACGACCTATGTTCGGATTAAGGATTATTTTGAAACCGAAGTACGCGGACAGATTATGGCAAAAAATAAAGGGTCGGTGGCCATGTATTTTGTGAAAAGGATAAAATGTGAATTTTCTTCCGATGCCGCCGGTCTTCAGCCCAATCAGCGTTTTCAGAAAATGGTTTCCATGCTTTAATCAACCCAGTCGTTGGCGATATTCAATCGCTTTAGTTTTTCAACCAGGGTGGTGCGGTTGAGGTTCAGCAGTTTGGCGGCACGGTTTTTGACGCCGCCACTTACTTTCAGCGCTTTAAGCAGAAGCCCTTTTTCCAAACGGCTGACCTGCTCGTTAAAGTCGATGCCTTCTTCAGATATAGTTGTGGTGGTTCCCGAGCCGGCATTTTCGCCGGCGGCGTTGCGTATTTTAGCGGGTAAATCATCAATGGAGATTTCGCCTTCATCTTTCATGACCACAAGCATTTCAATCAAATTCTGTAACTCCCGGACATTGCCGGGCCAGTTATAGCGCATCAGATGGCTGACCGTGTCGGGTGTGATCCGCTCAATATTTTTCTTTTTGAGCTGATTAAAATGCATTAAAAAATGATTGGCGAGAATCGAGATGTCCGATCCGCGTTCTCGAAGCGGGGGCAGATTAATGGGAATGACGTTAATCCGGTAGAAAAGATCTTCACGGAATTGCTTGTCGGCGACCGCCTTTTCCAGATTCTGGTTGGTGGCGGTGATAATGCGGACATCGACGTCGATGGTTTTGACGCCTCCGATACGTTCAAACTGTTTTTCCTGTATGACACGGAGGACTTTCACCTGGAGTGACGGGCTCATGTCGCCGATTTCGTCGAGAAATATAGTGCCGCCCTGTGCCAGTTCAAATCGGCCCTTCCGGTCGCGAATGGCGCCGGTAAAAGCACCTTTTTCGTGACCGAAGAGTTCACTTTCCAGCAGGTCTTCCGGTATGGCGCCACAGTTAACCGGAATCAGGGGTTGATTCCTCCGGTCGCTCTTGAAGTGAATTTGACGCGCCACCAATTCCTTGCCCGTTCCGCTTTCACCGGTGATTAACACCGTACTGTCGGAATTAGATACTTTATCAATCGTATCAAAAACTTTTTTCATGCAGTCGCTATAACCGATGATTTTGTTAAAATTCTGCCTATCTCTGAGGTTATCTTTTAAAGAGACGTTTTCATCACGTAGTCTGGCAAAATTCATGGCGCGGCTCACGGATAACTTGACCAGATCGTCTTTAATGGGCTTGGATATAAAATCGAAAGCACCCATTTTCATGGCGGAAACGGCTGCGTTAACGGTGGCGTGTCCGGTAAGCATGATGACGATATTATCGCGGTTAACACCCTTCATGTATTTGAGAAATTCCAAGCCGTCCACTTTGGGCATGCGGAGGTCTGTGATGACCAGGTCGTAGGGTTCTTCAAGAAAAGCATTGATCCCCTCACGTCCATCGTTGACGGCTTTCACTTCATAACCTTCTTCCGTCAGAATTTCCGCAAGTGTTTCCTTGTTGAGTTCATTATCATCGGCAATGAGGATTTTTCCGTTGGGCATATAAATTCCTGTCGTTGTTTAAAACTTTATTAGTTATAAATTTGACGCATGTTAAAATAAAAGCGCATAAAATACAACATCAAAATACATGAAAGCGTCAAAATATAAACATTAAGGTGAAAATGGATAAGGTGCGTCATAAAATCAACAGTCATCGATTGCCTGATCACAATATTTGTTTTTATTGCGTAAAATAATTGCATATAAAAATTCAATGTTATAAGCTATAAGCATCAAATCGATTGAAAGCGTGTGCTGAAACATGTCCATTAGTACTTTTGAATTGAAAAACAGCGACTTTGAAAAAATTAGTCGTCTTGTTTACGAACAATGCGGAATTTTTCTTCACGAAGGCAAGAAAGAACTGGTCAGGGCGCGTTTGAGTAAACGGCTTCGTGCAGGCGGTTATAAATCCTTTACCGATTATTACCGTTATGTTACAACAAACGAAGGTACGGAAGAGTTGATCTCCATGATCGACTCGATCTCAACCAATTTAACATCTTTTTTTCGTGAGGAGAGCCATTTTGTAAGACTTCGCCATATTTTGATGTCCGTTTTAGAAAAATCCGGCCACCAGGGATCTCAAAATAGTTTCAAAATCTGGTCTGCGGGATGTTCAACCGGCGAAGAACCTTATACGCTGGCGATTACGATTTCGGAAGCCGTCGGGCAAAAACATTTAGAGGCTTCCATCCTGGCGACCGATATTTCAACAAAGGTATTGCGAGTGGCTGAGGCCGGAATTTATGCTCAGGATAAAACGAAAGGAATTGCGCCGCCTGTTTTGAAAAAGTATTTTCAAGTCGGGACAGGGAAGTCCGAAGGCTATGTTCGCATTAAAAGTGATTTAAAAAAAATGATCACATTCCAGCGTTTTAACCTGATGGATAATTTTCATGTACAAAATACTTATGACGTCATCTTCTGCAGAAATGTCATGATTTATTTTGACAAAAAAACACAGAATGTTCTGGTCAACAAGTTTTACGAATCTCTGAAAAGCGGTGGATATTTTTTTGTCGGTCATTCGGAAAGCTTAACCGGTTTGAAACATCCATTTAACTATGTTGAACCGAGCGTGTATTTAAAATAATTATGAGCGATTTAATTGTCGGAATATCGGATATTAAGGTCAGTAACAGCATGAACGACGTTATTACTACGTATGCGTTGGGTTCGTGTATCGGTATTGCTGTTTATGATCCGTTTGCCAAAGTCGGAGGGCTGTTGCATTACATGCTGCCGGATTCTAATCTCGACGAGAGGAAGGCTAAAGATAATCCGGCGATGTTTGCCGATACAGGCATTCCATCGTTGTTTAAAGCCTGTTATGCCCTAGGGGCGGAAAAAAAACGAATGATTGTCAAGGTAGCTGGTGGAGCCAGTATTCTGGATGATACTAATTTTTTCCGTATCGGTCAGAAAAATATTATGGCCATGAGGAAAATATTCTGGAAAAATAATGTTATAGTTAACGCTGAAGATACGGGCGCTAATCATAATCGAACCGTTCGTCTGGAAATGGTCACGGGAAAAACTTTTATTCGAACCTCCGGAGGTGAAATGAAAGAACTATGAATGCAATCAAACGTATCCTGAAATCAATTGATACCATTCCGGCATTTCCCGCGACAGGCAACAAAGTTGCCCAATTGCTCAGCAAGCCTGACTACTCTGTCTCGCAAGTGGCCAATGTTGTTAAATATGACCCCTCCATAACGGCCAATATCCTGAAGATGGCGAATTCATCCTATTTCGGGTCTCAACATAAAATCAGCAACATTAATGACGCGGTCATGTATCTGGGGCAGAAGAATCTTTTACGGGCGATTCAGACGGCCGGTATTTCCAAATATTACAAAAAAGGTTCATCCGGTTATTACGATAAGGCGACGGATTTGTGGGAACATTCCGTGGCGGTGGCATTAATGTCGCAGATTTTGTCCAAGAAGATAACCGGCGAGGAGAATACAACGCTTTACACGGCGGCGCTTCTGCACGATGTCGGAAAAATCATTATGGGCGAGTTTGTCCGGAATGAAATGAAAGAAATCGTGATGCTTGTTTCAGAACATCACATGTCGTTTCTGGAGGCGGAGGAGACGGTTTTGGGAATAAACCATGCGGATCTGGGTGGAAAAATTGCCGAACACTGGAATTTCCCGATAGAGATACGTGACGCCATTTCTTTTCATCACCGGCCGGATCTGTTGGAAAAAGAAGATAAGACCATGCCGTGGATTGTTTACATGGCGGATGAAGCGTGTTTGATGATGGGAATCGGCAGCGCGGTGGAAGGTCTGGCTCAACGAGCGGTGGGCGAACTGCTCAAAAAATTTAATTTGAGAATGAAGGATCTGGAAAAAAGCATGGTAATGCTATCGGATGATTTAAATAATGCCAAGGAAATCATTAGTATTGTATAGTCAAAATTAAGGGAAGGCGACGTTATGTCATTTAATGTTTTAATCGTTGATGATTCCATTTCCATTCGGGCAGTGATCAAAAAAATTGTAACCATATCCGGATTTAAGATGGATAACTGCCTGGAAGCGGGAAATGGCAGAGAGGCCATGGAGATTCTTGCCGATAACTGGGTGGATGTGATCATTTCCGACATCAACATGCCCGAAGTCAATGGTTTGGAATTTCTTGAGTTATTGGCAAAAAACGATACCTTGAAGGAAATTCCGGTGATCATGATTACGACGGAAGGATCTGATCAGCGCATGAAGGAAGCTTTTTCTCGAGGGGCAAAAGGTTTTATTAAAAAACCTTTTTTGCCGGAAGAAATTAAAAAGGTTCTTTACGAAGTGATAGGAGTTGGAAACGATGGCCAATACGAAGAAGATACAAGAACTGCTGATGACCTCGATTTTTGAAGTGTTCGAGAAAATGTTTTTTGTTTTTCTTGAGCCCTTGGATGAAGACATCCAGTATGACATGGTGACATCTATTCAATTCAGCGGGCCCGTCAAAGGAGAAATCAGGACGTATTTATCCAGGGGGGTAGCGTCCATCATGGCTCAAAACATGCTGGGGCTGGAGCCTGGCGATGTAACGGATCAAACCCTGGAAGATTGCGCCAAAGAGGCGTTGAATATGATCGCCGGAAGTTTTCTCAATAAACTGGATTCAACGCAGGTTTTTAATTTATCGATTCCCCAGTACGAGGGGAAGACGGGTCAGTTTAATCAAGATAAAGACAGTCATGCGATCTTGAACATGACATTTGATTCGGACGATCAGTATATGGGTGTTACCATGAATCTGGAGACTGAAAAGAATTAAAGCTTGTATCATCCTGGCGGGAAAGGACAAATCTCCCGGATGCTCAGAAGGACGGCAAAGTGAACAAAATTAAGGTGCTGGTTGTTGATGATTCCGCGATCGTCAGAAAAGTTTTTTCAGAAGAACTTTCCAAATATCCTGATATCCAGGTGATCGGTGTGGCGCCGGATCCCTATATTGCACGGGAAAAGATTGTCAATCTGAAACCGGACGTCATCACCCTGGATATTGAAATGCCGCGCATGGATGGTCTGACCTTTCTGAGAAAGCTGATGAAGTACTATCCGATTCCGGCCATCATTGTCAGTTCTCTGACGCCCCGGGGAGGGAAATTAACGCTGGAAGCCATGGATATCGGCGCGGTTGATGTGATCGCCAAACCCAGCACGGCATACAGCGTCGGCGATATGTCGGCTCAGCTGGCGGATAAGATCCGGGCGGCGTCTCGAGTAAGAATTGCTAAAAGGGATGAATCGATTCAAGAGGATGCCTCATCGTCGGAACCGATCCGCGCACTGGCCCAGACATCCAATAAAGTTATTGCGATTGGCGCTTCCACGGGGGGTACGGAAGCCCTGAAAAATGTTTTAACCAAAATGCCTCCTAATTCTCCGGGCATTGTCATCGTACAGCATATGCCTGCCAATTTTACCACGGCATTTGCCGCCAGACTCAATGACCTGTCTCAGATATCAGTGAAAGAAGCACAGGATAATGATTCCGTGACACCCGGAACCGCTCTGCTGGCGCCTGGTAATTTTCATATGATTCTCAGGCGGAGCGGAGCGAGATATTATGTGGAGGTTAAAACAGGCCCCATGGTTCATCATCAGCGTCCAGCAGTCGATGTACTGTTTAAATCAACAGCGAAATATGCCGGGGCAAACGCAATCGGCGTCATATTGACCGGAATGGGGTCGGATGGCGCGGAGGGGTTGCTGGAGATGAAAAATGCGGGAGCAAGTACCATTGCACAGGATGAACAATCCTGTGTTGTTTTTGGCATGCCCAAGGAAGCCATAAAGCTGGGCGCGGCGGATAAAGTAGTTTCAATCGAAAAGATCGCTTCAGAAATCGTTAAAATGGTGTGATGATGGATTATGAAAATTTGATTAAACTTTTAAATACATTGGCCCAGGAATATCTTTTTATGGATAGTAAAGACGTGGATATTCCAATGGCGGGTAAGTTGCTCAATCATCTGGAACTGATTATCGATGAGGCGAAAAAACTCAAAATCACTCCCGTAAAAAGTTGCGCGGCCAGTCTGACCCAAATCATGGAAAAGACCATTTTAGGCGGAATTGACGATAAACAGACTGCCGCAAGCATATTTGAAAGCGGGATTCACCTGATGCAGGAAATCGCCGACAGTTACAGCAATACTGGCAAATATGAAGGCAGTATCCATGAATTTCTTGAGAAAAGCAGCGCAGTCGCCGGCGAGGCAAGTATTGACAGTGTATCCATTGATTTAGAAAATAACACGGATCAGGTGAAGGAGGTTGCCAGGGAAAGTAATCCTGCCGGCAGCGATAAAATCGAGATACAGGATGAATCGCTGACCCGTGACTTCATTGCTGAAGGTCTTGAATATATTGAAGAAATTGAAATAAATATTCTCAATCTGGAAAATGAACCGGAAAACAAAGATTATATAAATGCCATTTTTCGTCCTTTTCATTCCATCAAGGGGGTTGCCAGTTTTCTGAATCTGGAGAAAATCCGGTCTCTGGCGCATAATCTGGAAAGCCTTTTAGACAAAACCCGCAATGGTGAAATATCCGTTACACCCTCTTTGATCGATGTTGTTCTGGATGGTGCGGATATGCTCAAGACGTTGATCGGTCAATTAAAAGACGTATTGGAGGGGAAAACTGCCGGGGCGGCAGATCTGGACATTCCCGCGCTTACAACCAGAATCCATAGAATCGAACAAGGTTTTGACACGGAAGCCGGCAGTAAAAAAATCGGCGACATTCTGGTGGATGACGGCATCATTTCCAAGGAAAAGCTGGAACAGACATTGAAGGACACATCCGGAAATCATGATAAAAAAATCGGACAGGCCTTAATTGAAGAGGGTGCTGTTAAACCCAAACAGGTATCACAGGCATTGCGCAAGCAAGTTGAACAGGTTACGGATTTAACGACCATCCGTGTTGATACCAATAAACTGGATGATCTGATCGATATGGTTGGCGAACTGGTGATTACACAGTCGATGATTTCCCAGGATCTGAAAAATCAGGTTAATGCCGACAAAAGATTGACCAGGGATATTTCTCAGTTTTTCCGGATTACTTCAGCCCTGCAGCGCGTATCCACCAGTCTGAGAATGATTCCCATCAAGCAGACGTTTCAGCGGATGTCCCGTTTGGTGCGGGATTTAGCTAAAAATGCAGGGAAGAACGTTTCGGTGGAGCTGGTGGGTGAAGACACGGAAATCGACCGCAACATGGTTGATGAAATTTATAATCCGCTGGTGCATATGATCCGAAATTCCGTGGATCATGGACTGGAAACGACTGCTGATAGAATTAAGGCGGGCAAAACGGAAAAAGGGCTGATCACCTTGAAGGCTTATCATCGTGGCGGTAATATTGTGATAGAAATTGCTGATGACGGCAAAGGACTGGACAAACAAAAAATTATTAACAAAGCCATTAAATCAGGTGTCCTCCAGGGGGATGAAAATCTCAGTGATCAGGAAATTTTCAAGCTTATTTTTATGCCGGGTTTATCCACGGCTGAAAAAGTAACGGATGTTTCAGGGCGTGGCGTCGGGATGGATGTTGTCAAGCGCGCTGTTGAGAAACTTCGAGGTAAAATAGAAATTGAAAGTACCCTCGGAGAAGGAACAACTTTCATCACCCGCTTTCCTTTGACGCTGGCCATTATCGACGGCATGATTGTAAAAGTAGGCGCCGAAAGTTATATTTTGCCCACGATATCCATCCGTCAAGCGCTGCGTCCGACGCGTGAAAGTTATACCAGTGTGGTAGGACGCGGTGAAATGATAAACGCGATGGGACAATTGATGCCGCTGATTCGCCTGTATGATTTGTTTGATATTGAGCCGGAGCACAAACAACCCTGGGACGCTATTGTTGTCGTTGTCGATAGTGAAAGCGGATCGAGGTGCTTAATGGTCGATAAAATTATCGGTAAGGCGGAAGTCGTGGTCAAAGGTCTGGGGGAAGGATTAAAGAACATCAAGGGATTAGCTGGCGGCGCCATTCTGGGGAACGGTCGCATTGGTTTGATCATTGATACGGAAGGACTGTTTGAATTGGCTCAGGAACGTTAACTGAATTTTAAAAATTCAGCGAAAAAGATAAAATTAACAGAGTGAGGTAACGTATGAATGAAAAGAATATCAAAGTTTTAATCGTTGACGATTTTGCTACCATGAGAAAAGTGGTTCGCAATCTATTGAAGCAAGTCGGTTATGAAGATATTGTGGAGGCGGAAGATGGCGTTATGGCGCTCAAAGCCCTGAAATCACAGAAAATTGATGTAATTGTTTCCGATTGGAACATGCCGAATATGACCGGTTTGGAATTGCTCAAAGCCGTGCGCGCAGACGAGGAACTGGCCAAAACGCCTTTTCTCATGGTGACGGCGGAAGCGCTTCAGGACAACGTGGTTGCAGCAGTCAAGGCGGGCGTCAACAATTATATCGTTAAACCTTTTACCGCTGAAGTCCTTAACGATAAAATAAAAAAAATCATGGAAAGCATTAACAAATAGTCAACGATTATGCTTGAAAATCAACAAGAAGGGGAATATATGAACGTCAAATTTATTAATCCTTTTTTAGAAGGAACTACCAACGTATTAAAAACGATGGCTTTTGTCGAACCTCGTGCGGGAAAGCCATATTTAAAAATGGATAATCTGGCTAAAGGAGATATCTCGGGCATTATCGGACTGACAGGATCGGCCACGGGTTCACTGGCGCTGAGCTTCAGTGAAGGGGCGATTCTCAAGATTGTCTCCAATATGCTGGGTGAAAATATCAAAAGTCTCAACAGTGATATTAAGGATGCCGTAGGCGAGATTACCAACATGATATCCGGTGTGGCCCGGAAAAATCTTGAAGCGGAGGGGTTTTATATTCAGGCGGCCATTCCAACGGTGGTATCCGGTAAGAACCATTCCATTTCTCACGTCATGGGTGGACCCAGCTTGATTATTCCCTTTGAAATTGATGAAGGAACGTTTGTTGTGGATGTGTGTCTGTCGGAATAGGTCACTCTTTCGATTGAAGGACGATGATGCTGATGCGGCGGTTACGCTGGTCAAGGGGATCCAGCGGCAGCAGTAATTCCTGATCGGCATAACCGACAACACGGGCAATGCGAGAAGATTCCGTACCGTTTTCTTCAAGAACCCGCCTTGCAGCAGAGGCGCGGGCAGTGGACAACTCCCAGTTGGTAATTTGTCCGCCTTTGAATGGCGCAGAATCCGTGTGACCTTCTACAACGACTTTCCCCGGCAGCTCATTAATGTTTTCGGCCACCAGTTTTAGTATTTCCCTTGCCTTCGGAGTTGGCTGAGCTGATCCCAGAGGGAACATCATCGAGCCTTCCGTATCAATAACCTGGATTCGTATGCCGCCTTCAATCACGTCCAAAAGAATCTGGTCTCTGACGCCTGCCATTTTATCATCAATGGAGGTTCTGATTTTTTTGACAACTTCTTCATCAGTGGCGGTTGGTTTTTTCTTGGCTTTCTTTTTGAATTCAGTTTCCCCTTTTCCACGGGGGTTGCTGTAAGGCGCTCGGAGGGATTCGTTGCCGGCTTCATTGATAAATTTGGGATCCGTCTGCTGGGTATCTTTGGTTGTTACGGCCGATGAACCGCTTGCCTGAAAAATACTGTATTGGCGGAAATACTCGGAAAGCGCGGCTCTTTTTTGATCAGAAACCATGCTCAAAAGCCACAGCAGTAGAAAAAAAGCCATCATGGCCGTAACAAAATCGGCATAAGCAACCTTCCAGGAGCCGCCGCCATGCCCGCCGCCGGCTTGTTTCTTTTTAACCTTCTTAATGATGATTTGCTGATGACGTTCTTCCATGGATGATGCTACTTTCCCTTTAAATATCGATCAGATGTCTTATTTTTTAGCCGCCCGTAGCGCGTCTTCCATTTCAATAAAGGATGGTTTGGCTTCCGCCGGCACAACACGCCGGCCGAATTCCACAGCCACTTTCGGCGCAGCGCCGCCACCGATAAAAGCCAGAAGCGCCACTTTAACAACATTCAGATATTGTAAGTCTTCGTTGGCGATAAACTCCATACTTTTGGACATGGGACCGACATAACCATAACACAGCAAAACGCCGGTAAATGTTCCGACCAGCGCCGCGCCAATGCTGGCGCCCAGAACTTCCGGCGGTTCTTTGATCTTGCCCATGGTTAAAACAACTCCCATGACGGCGGCAACAATGCCCAGTCCCGGCAATCCATCGGCGACCGTAGCGACACTGTGGGCGGGAGCCATGGCTTCTTCATGATAGGCTTCCAATTCCTGATCAATGAGGGCTTCCAGTTCATGGGGTGCGATGGTGGTGGTCATAACCGTACGCAGTGTGTCGGTAATCAGACTGATAGCCGCATGATTTTTGAGAATCTGGGGAAAAGGAGAAAAAAGCGGGCTTTGTGCGGGATCATCCACATCCGATTCGATGGAAACTAGTCCTTGCTGACGAATTTTGTAAAATATGCCGTTAATCATCAAGAGAACTTCAATATAATCTTTTTTGACATAAGGTTTGTTCGTAAAAATACGAGCAATAGAGGCTCCGGTGGCCTTGATCACTTTCATAGGTGACGCAATGAAAAAACCGCCGACGGCTGCGCCACCGATAATCATCAGTTCCACGGGCTGAAATATAACGGAAAGATTGCCACCTTCGAGAAGATAGCCGCCAATGACACAAACCGTAACAATGACAAAACCAATAATAACAATCATAAATTCAGGGATTTACCTCCTTCTTTCCCGCAGGATTTCCCTTTCCGTTTCAAAAACAAAACGAATAATTTCATCACGGATAAAATCATCAATATTAATGAACTGAGTGGCTGTGTTATATTCCGGATGTGATTTGGCAACTTCCACCACTTCACCATATAAGAAGAACGCAGTCGGTTTTTGCAGACCGAGCATGACCTTCATTTCCAGAATATCGCCCGGTGAAAAAGATTCATGCGAGTTAAAGCTCATTCCGCCGCCGCTGATATTTACTTTCGATATATTCAGACGATTAAACCCGTCTTGATGAAGGGTCATCATGCGAATAATTTCGTCAAGTTTGGAATTAATGGACTGAAGCCATTGGGCCATTAACTGATCATCAGGATTGGGCAATGATTTATACTCCGCAAGGATAGATTCACCAGCCAATCGAGAACGGACCGTATCTTTCTGCTCAGGTTTAATGAGTTTATATTCAAGGGGTATATGGGCATCAACTCTTGAATATTCTCTTTTGTCTTCCGTGCCATCCGTACAGATGTCATTCATTGCCGGCTCCCTGGAACAAATGATAATTTGCATAAATTGATGCAAGTCAAGTGCCATATTAAAAAAATATTACAGATCCAAAAAATACTGCAACACAGCCGGCATTGGACTGGATATGACTTTCTATCTCGGCAAGCGCGTCAATATCTTGACTGCAAAGTTGGCTATTTGACAGAACGAAAGACGATCATAAAATGGATGGCTCGGGATTATCCATGATTTGTACCCGAATCTATTGAAAAAATCTTATGGTATGTAAATTGCTTTTCTTGATAGAAAATTTTATTTTCGATGAGAAGTGAAAATGGGATGTCAGCGAAACAGTTTTATTAAAGAAATATTTTTACTTTTTATGTTATCTTTAACGATGCTTATCTGGGCTGGTCCGGTAAGTGCCGGTAGCTATTCCATTCATCTGGCGTCATACAAAACGCTTGATCAGGCGGAAACGGACATCAGAAGGCTGCGTTCGCAAGGATATGACGCTTTTGTAAGGGAAACCGAAGTTCCGGGAAGTGGTAGGTGGTATCGCGTATATTCCGGAAAATACGGGACAAGGCAAAAGGCTGCGGCAGCCGGGGAGGTAATGAAACACAAGCAACAGATCGATAAGATTTTTATTCATCTTCTGCCACCGATAAAATCCGCCTTTGCCGGGGCGGGCGCCGCTGGTGCATCCAAGGAGTCTGATCGGCTACCCCAGGTTAAATCTGATTCCGGGGTGAAAACAGCGCGATCTAAAGAGCCTGAGAAAGTCAATCCATCCGCTTCATCTATGGTGGTTGTCGGAAATACAACGTCCAAACGTTATCATCTGCCGGGCATGCCTTTTTACAATCGTGTCAAGAAATATCATCGGATCCTGTTCAAATCTGAACAGGAAGCCGTGGACAAGGGGTATTATAAGGCAGGGACTGTCAGAGAAACGGCGCGACTGGAAGCTAAACAAGACAGCAGAAAAGAAATTATTAGTGCCGCGACCAGTCCTAAACAAACCCGTGCTGGAGCAAAAAAAGATAGTAGTCAAAAAAAAGAAGCCTTTAAGGCGCTCATCATGGGAAATGAAAAGTTAATGCCGCCACCGCCCAAATTAGCGGAAGCAGAGCAATCAAAGGAAGAGGGATTCAAGGAGCCGGATGAAAAAAATATCGCAGAACCCCGTTCGGAATCGGCTTTGTACAACAAAGCGCTGGGTGAATTGAAAGAAAAAAAATATGACCAGGCGTTGGTCACATTTAAAGAATTTATTTCGCGCGATGATACCCCTAAGGAATGGGGACAGCGGGCGCTGCGGCACATGGCGGATTGCCACTACTTTCTGGGCAAAGAAGGGCGTAAAGAAAATCTGCTCATTGCGGCGGAATTTTATAAGAACACGCTGACGAATTTTCCCGATCCACGCAGGGAAAATGCACTAACTTATTACCGGCTGGCCAAAACCTATGAGCATATCAAGTATTATCCGGAATCCATCAGGCAATATCAAAATCTGATTGCTAAATATCCGGACGCTCCTTATGTGCCCGAGGCCTATTATAATATCGGTGAAATCTATTATACGGACGGAAAGTATCATCAGGCTTCCGAGGCGCTGATTCGCTATTTGATGAAATATCGCGGAGGCATCAATGCTAAAAAATCTTTCTATTTAATTGCTCACTCTTTTTATAAGGCAAAACAGTCCGCAAATGCCGAAATCTGGTTTCGGGAAGCTCAAAAAAAATGGCCGAGCGTAGCGGCCATGCCCAAGGAACTTGTGCTCGATTACGGGTTTCATAAAATCTCCTTGCGGCGTTATGATGAAGCCATCAATGCGTTTTCTGTCTTTGTTAATTTGTATCCGAATGATGAAAAAATAAAAGAGGTGCTGATGCTGCTGGCATCGGCCTATCGGCAGGCCGGTCAATTATCTCCGGCGCTGGCTGTTTATGACCGGATGATTGAAAAATACCCGGACACAAAAGAGGCTCATGAAAGTATGCTGGCGATGGCGTCTATGGGGATCGAGAAGCCGGGTCTGAAAGTATTTCGTTTTTTGAACCATATCCATTATTACATAGATCCCATGGATACGTATGATATGTTGATCATGAAGAAAGTCACAGGTGAAATTGGTGAAGAAGCGATGCTGCAAAAAGCGGCCGCTCTGATTAAAAAAGGGCAGGGAAGAAGGGCAGCCGACGTTTATCTTGATTTTCTGCATCAATATCCGCAAAGTAAAAGAGTTGCTGATGCGGCCCAGGGATTAAAAACAGCATCCGGTGCGCTGATTGACGAATACTATGCCAGGAAGGATTATCTTGCCGTCGCTTATGTCTATTTCAAATCTTATAACGCCGTCTCCCTGCAGGCTGACGAGTATCCCCAGGTCAACAAAATAGCGCTCAGCTTAAAAGCGCTGGGCTTTATGGATGATTATTTAAGTATCCTGACGCGTTACCTGAAGGTGGCCGGAAACGAATCCATCCTCAATAAAGTATGGCTGGATATCTCTGAAGGCTTGATCAGTCAGGGAAAATATGATGATGCGCAAAAAAATCTCATCGCACTGGCAGCAAAACCGTCCATTAAAAACAGTAAAATGATGGCGGAGATTCAGAAAAATCTCGCCGAGATATCCTACCGCAAACAACAATATGAGCAGGCTGTTGTCAATTATAACGCGGTTGTCCGATCCGGTCAGGAACTCTCTGATCCCGGAGCGCTCTATTCCAACTATGCCCGTTCGCTCAATGAACGTAAGGAACATGTTCAGGCGCTGCAATATTATCTGACAGCAGTGAAATACATGGATGAGGAAAGTCAAAAAACGGCCGTCGCCGGAATTGTTTACAAAGAAATTGGTGATTTGTATTTGAAAAATAACAATTTGAACGGCGGGCTTGATATGTATAATAAATCGCTTGCTTATACAACGGATAAGGAATTAAAATCATGGTCGCAGTTTCTTGTGGGAGAAACCTACTTGAGAATGCGCAATGAAGATCAGGCGCAAAACATATTTGCGCAAATGAGAGCCGCTTCAGGACCGGAAGGTTTCTGGACAAAGGTCGTTGATTTTTATATAGCCGATTCCAAGTGGTGGGAAAAATACGGCAATAGGGTAAAAAATTAATGTCGACAGGATAACGGGATGCAGGATCTATCCTTATTACAGAAAACATTTGAAAGTTTTAATAAAGCAACCGCTGAACTGGAGCGCGCCTACGCGCGTCTGGAAGAGAGATTCGCATCTCTGAATCAGGAGCTTGAAGATAAGAATGTTGAGCTTTTGAAAACGATTGAGGAAAAGGAGCAGACTAAGAATTATCTGCAGAATATTCTGGAAAGTCTGATCAATGGTGTGATCGTGACTGATCTGGAAGGGCGGATTCAGACGCTTAACTCTTGCGCCGAGGCGTTTACGGATGTCCGTCTTGCTGATGTGAGCGGGCGGCATATCAGTATTTTATTCGAATCGATGCCGGTCAGCGATTGGCAGATGATCAATTTATCTGAATATTTCAAGGGAGAATCGGGGCATAAAGTGAAAATAAACGGGAGAACGCTTGAAATATTCTGTTCCCCTTTTAAGTCGCCTGCAGGATCGGTGATCGGCAATGTCTTTGTTTTACGGGATATGACGCGAATTGAAAAACTGGAAGAGATGGCGAAGCGAACGGAAAAATTTGCCGCCATGGGCGAAATGGCCGCCAATATTGCCCATGAAGTGCGCAATCCTCTGGGAAGTATCGAACTGTTTGCTTCCCTGCTTTTAAAAAACCTGACGGAAGCAAAAGACCGTGAGCGCGTTTTGCAGATCATTTCCTCTGTGAAGAATGTTGATAATAAAATATCCAATCTTCTTTTATTTACCCGCCGGCCGTCACCGCAGATGAAAGTTATCCGTTTGCATCAAATCATGAAGGAAGTCATTGATTTTTCCGAGCAGATTATCGAGCAGGCGGGCGTTGAGCTTTTGGTGCACATGGATCAAAACGATATTCTGATTTCAGCCGACGCCGAAATGATCAAACAAGTGTTCCTCAATATTATTCTGAATGCGCAACAGGCCATGCCGGATGGCGGGAAATTGACCATTTTGACCAGACTGACGCCTAAGAGCCTTCTCGAAACCAGGGAAAAGATCGCCGAGATCATTTTTCAGGACGCCGGACCGGGAATTCCGTCTGCAGATATTTCCAGAATATTTGATCCCTTTTTCAGCACAAAAGAAGGTGGCTCCGGCCTGGGACTGGCCATTGTTCACAACATCATCAGTGAACATAATGGTTCAATATTTGTGGAGAACGCACCGGAAGGCGGCATGATCGTCAATGTCAGTTTACCTGCCGTTTTGGATCGTGAAACAGCTATGGAGATTGTCTAAATGCCCAACGCGGAAAGATTGTTGATTGTCGATGATGATTCGTCCATGAGAATGGCTCTCTATGAGTCTTTGAGCAGTTGCGGTTATGAAGTGGAAACAGCCGAAAATGGCGCCGACGCACTGGTCAAATTCAAGAACGGCCAGTTTGCCGGTGTTGTTACGGACATGCGCATGCCCAAAATGAGCGGTATGGATGTTCTGAGAGGCGTTAAACGGATTTCGCCTGCGACACCGGTGATTCTGATCACCGCATACGGAACGGTCAATACGGCTGTTGAGGCGATGAAAGAAGGCGCATCCGAGTTCATCATGAAACCTTTTTCGCTTGATGATCTGGAATTTGCGGTAAAAAATGTGCTGGCTGCCAATGTGCAGTTAAAATCGGATAAAGATGAAGCAGCAGCGGGAAATATTTGTCCGCACAAGGAGCTCATTACTCAGGATACAAAAATTCTGGCGCTTTTGGATATGCTCAAAAGCATTGCCAAAAGTAAATCCAGCGTTCTCATTCAGGGGGAAAGCGGCACGGGGAAGGAATTATTCGCGCGCTTCGTCTATCGACACAGTAATCGCCGGCAGATGCCTTTTGTGGCCGTTAATTGCGCGGCCATTCCCGCCCAGCTTCTGGAAAGTGAAATGTTCGGTTATGAAAAAGGCGCTTTTACCGGTGCGACCGTCAAAAAAATTGGCAAGTTTGAACTGGCTGACGGCGGGACGCTGCTACTGGATGAAATATCCGAAATGGATATTCAGTTGCAGGCAAAACTACTCCGGGTCATTCAAGAATCGGAAGTTGACCGGCTGGGAGGTAAAATGCCTGTGGCGGTTGATGTCCGGATCATTGCTACGACCAATGCCGATTTGCAAAACCGTATTCTCCAGAAGACATTTCGCAGTGACCTGTATTACAGATTGAACGTGATTCCGGTGATTGTGCCGCCGCTTCGGGAAAGAAACGGTGACATTATTATCCTTGCTGAACATTTCATAAAAAAATATAGTGAAGTCAATGAAAAGAAAGAGCCGATCCTGACGGCCGATGCTAAAGCAGCTTTGATGGCTTATACCTGGCCGGGCAATGTCCGGGAATTGGAAAATGTTATCGAGAGAGCTGTTTTAATTTGTCCCGGCGATCAGATTATGCCGTCCAATCTATTTTTAGAAAAAGGCAGCGGAACGACTGAGCGTCAAGGCATACCGCATGAGCATGACGAGAGGTTTAGTCAAAATATTGGCGATGAGAAAAACAATACCTTGTATGAAATGGAAAAAAGCATGATATTTGACACGTTAAATAAAGTAAACTGGAATAAAACGAAGGCATCCAAGATATTGGGTATCAGCGTCCGTACCATGCGCAATAAATTAAATGAATATGGGATAAAAGATGTTAACCCTGATGATTAATTAGTCTGGTATGCGATTTGCTTATTAAATATCGGAAGGGATGAGGATATGCAACCGTTATTCGGAAAAACATTTAATATGCTGGGCACTATGTTGGATTACCGCTCAGAGCGCAATAAGCATATTGCATCTAATATCGCTAATTTGGATACGCCCGATTATCAACCGACGGACCTGGTTTTTAAAGATGATCTTAAAAATGCCATGGATGCCAGAATTAAGCTGACGCAAACCCATAAGAAACATTTTCCTAATGCGGGGGATGAAATTTCCAGAAATCAATTCAAGCAGGTCACGTCGGAAGAAAAGGTTGATCTCGATCGCGAGATGTCCAACCTTGCGGAAAATCATTTAATGTTTAATTTGACGGCAGAGCTTCTGGCGCGTAAATTCAGGGGCATCAGGAACGTGTTGACGGAGGCAAAATAAATGGAAGATTTTACAGCATTAAAAATTGCAGGCAGTGGGCTTTCCGCGCAGCGGAAAAAAATGGATGTGGTATCCAGTAATATTGCCAATGCCATGAGCACCAGTACGCCGGAAGGCGGCCCCTACAAAAGAAAAGTCATCTCTTTCTCAGCAGATCCCTTAGCAAAGGGTTTTGATTCAAGTTTAAAAAAAGCGCTCAATGCGGTAAAAGTTGATCAGATTACGGAGGATCAGGAAGGATTAAAAACCATTTACGATCCGGCTCATCCCGATGCGAACAAGGATGGTTTTGTGACGCTTCCCAATGTAAATCTGATGCTGGAAATGACGGAAATGATCACCGCGGCTCGTGGCTATGAAGCGAATGCGACGGTTGTTGACGCAACGAAAAATATGGCGCTCAAAGCCATGGATATCGGCAAATAAAATATTAAGCAGGGAATGGAGTCAAAGTTATGACACAAGATATATTTATTCGCAGCAGTATTGACCCGATCAAGCCTTTAACGGGTATTGAACCGAAAAAAGCCGAAAGCGGTACTTCGACCGAAGGCACATCATTCGGCGCGGTTCTTAAAGATGCGATTCAGGATATCAATAACCTGCAAAATGATGCGGATAAGGCCATTGCCAACGTACAACTGGAGGATGCAGGGTCCATCCATGATGCCATGATTGCGCTGGAAAAAGCCGGCATTTCTTTCCAGGTGATGATGCAGGTGCGCAACAAGATTCTTGATGCCTATCAGGAAGTCATGAGGATGCAGGTATAAATTACCATCTTAATTAACTGGATGAAATCATGGATTCAATTATTCAAACATTATCTAAGTTCTGGAGTGGCTTTGAAGCGTTAAGCTCCGGTAAGAAAATATCCATTATCATGGTTTTGATGGTGACCCTGGCTAGTGTTGGGTTAGTGTTTTATCTGACAACACAGGTGGAATACCGGGTCCTCTTTTCCAATCTTTCCAGCGAAGATGCCGGAAATATTGTCAGTAAGCTCAGTGAAAAGAAAATCCCTTACAAAGTGTCTGCATCGGGCGGCGCCATTTCGGTGCCGGCGGAAAAAGTATCGGAATTACGTCTGGAACTGGCCGCTGCGGGATTGCCGCAGGGCGGCGGTGTCGGTTTTGAAATATTTGATCATAAAACACTCGGAGCGACCGAATTCGAACAACAGCTCAATTACCGTCGCGCCTTGCAGGGCGAATTATCCCGGACAATTAACGGTCTGGATGAAATTCAGTCCAGCCGTGTGCATATTGCTCTTCCCAAAGATTCTATTTTCACCGATCAGCAGAAAAAACCGACAGCCTCGGTAACGTTGCGGTTTAAATCGGGAAAAGGTCTTCGTCCGGCGCAAATTGATGGTATTGTTCATCTGGTGGCCAGTTCTATTGAAGGGATGAGTCCGGAGGATGTGATGGTGGTTGATTCGCGCGGCGCCATTCTTTCCGTTAAACAAAATGATAGCAAGCTTTCCAAACTGACTGCCCAGCAAAGTGATTATCAGCGAAATATGGAAAAAGATCTGGCGGCGCGTATTCAAACGATGCTGGAAAACGTTGTGGGAACCGGCAAAGCCGCCGTTCGGGTAACGGCGGAACTCGATTTTCGTATTATGGAAAAAACGGAAGAAAGCTATGACCCCGAAGCACAGGTTGTCCGCAGTACGCAGCGAAACTCGGAAAAAGAAAGTGCCGTGACCGCCGCAGGAGCTGTTTCAGCTGATCCTAAAAAAGAAAAAGTCGATGAAATTATCAATTATGAAATCAATAAAGTTGTCAGCAAGACCGTCATGCCGGTAGGCGAAACCAAAAAACTTTCCATCGCCGTTCTGGTGGACGGCAAGTATAAGAAAAACGAGAAAAATGAAGAAGTTTATCAGGCGTTGACCAAAAACGAAATTGAATCGCTGGAAGATCTGGTGCGCAAATCAGCCGGCATTAACACGCAGCGTGGCGATCAGGTTGTTGTGACCAATATGCCTTTCAGGCGAGTGGAAGCGGAAGAAGCCGAATCGGCCACGTTGAAGGAAAATATTGAGACTTTTTCGCCCATCTTAAAATATATCGGTATTTTTGGATTGATCGCTTTCATTGTCATGTTTGTTCTCCGTCCATTAATCAAGAGTGTCATGAGCGGCGCTCCGGCTCGTCCCATGGTTCAGTCGCCGCTTCCAGCCGGAGGAGGAGCGGCTGAGTACGCGCGTCAGGCAGCCGAAATGATGCAGCCAACGATGCCTGGGCAGCCGATGACGGAAACAGAATTGACCAGGGAAATGGCTCGGGCTGATGCCAAGCAATTTGCCGATATTCTGCGTAATTGGATAAAATAAATCAACAGAGAACATCATTTTTAATTTTTGAGGCAAAAATGACAGGAGAAGAAAAAGCAGCCATTTTGCTTTTATCCTTGGAGGAAGATCTCGCGGCCAGTGTGATGAAAAATCTGCGGCCGTCTGAAATTCGCCGTTTAGGCAAGCAAATGGGAAGAGTATCCAACATTCCGGCGGAAACCGTCAGTGCGGTTGCAAAAGAATTCTGCACCATGGCTAAAGAGCAAGGTGGGATGATCAGTGTCCGCGACGGCGCGTCGAAAAATCTCATGATCAAAGCATTGGGAGAAAAGGATGCCGAGACCATTCTCGGCGAGGTCGATAACGCTTCTTTTGATAATCCCATTATTGAAAAGCTGCACGAGATTGATCCCAAGGTCATGGCGGAATTTACCCGTACGGAACATCCGCAAACCATTGCGTTAATTTTAGTGCATTTGAAACCCGAGAAAGCCGCGGAAGTTCTGGAACATTTTTCACCGGCGATTCAATATGAAATTACCAAACGCATGGCGACCCTCAAGAGTGTTCCCCGCGAGTTTATCGACGAAGTCGCCAAAACGCTGGAAAAAGAATTGATCATCGGCAATTCATCCGATATGCAAATGGGCGGCGTGCAGGTCATTGCCGATATATTAAACCGGATGAACCGCTCGACGGAAAATGCCATTATGACGTCTCTGGAGGATTCCGATCCCGAGCTTGCCTCGCAAATCCGCAACTTCATGTTCAGCTTTGAAGATGTTTTGAAACTCGACGACAAATCATTACAGGAATTGATGAAAGATGTCAGTGCCGAAGACCTGGCCCGCTCACTGAAAATGGTTGATGAAGGTCAGCGCGAAAAGATCTTCAAAAACATGTCCAAACGCGGAGCCGAAATGCTCAAAGAGGAAATTTCGCTTATGCCCCCGATCCGGATTTCGGAAGTTGAAACCAGTCAGCGGAAAATCGTCGAAACAACGAAAAAACTTGAATCGGAAGGCAGGATTGTTATTCTGCGCGGTGATGAAAAGGATGGATTCGTATAAGCGAAACGTGATCAAGGCTGATGAAATCATCAATTCCGGTAAAGCTGTTCCTCTCTCCGGCGCCGTAAAAAATACTTCTGCGATCAGCAATCAAAAAGGAAAAAAACCCGGGGTGGCGCTGCAGCAAAGCCAGCAGGCGCCTGCGGAACCAACCATGCAGGTAACGGAAAGCCATGTCAAACGGCTGCAGCAGGATGCCTATGACAAAGGGTATGCCGAGGGGTTGAAAGCTCAGGATAAAAATGTTGCGGCGAAGCTTGATGCGCTGGCGGAGATAACCAAGACGATCCCTCAAATCAAGAAAGACATCCTGGAAAAAGGCGAAGAGCAGATGGTCAAACTGGCGATAGCCATTGCTGAAAAAATCCTTCAACAGGAAGTTGCGACACGCAAGGAAATTATTCTGGAAGTCTTGAAGGGGGCTCTGAAAAATATTGCGGAAACGGATGGGATGAAAATCCACCTCAATCCGCAGGATTTCCGTTACATGATGGAAGTCAAAAAAGATTTTCTTCAGTCCTTTGACGGCATCCGTAATATGGTATTTGAAGAAGATTCTTCCGTCAAAAGAGGCGGCGCTGTTGTGGAAACCATGTTTGGCGAAGTTGATGCCCGTCTGGAAAATCAACTCAGAGAAATAAAAACATCTCTGTTGCAAAAAAAATAATCGTTTCAGGTAAAAAAAAATGAACGAACCGGTCATTGATCTCTCCCGATACGAAACCATTTTAAATCGCATCAATCCGATTCGGGTCAACGGCAAGGTTAGTGAAATCATCGGTTTGATGGTGCAGGGCAATGGACCTGCCGCATCGATTGGCGAAGTCTGTGGCATCGTCCCGTTAAACAGTGATAAACCGGTTGAAGCCGAAGTCGTCGGTTTTAAAAACGGCCGGGTTCTCTTGATGCCTCTGGAAAGTATTCAGGGATTGGGTCCCGGATGTAAAATTCTTTCCATGAGCCACAAAGCCGGCATCGGGGTCGGCAAGGGACTTTTAGGCCGCGTGATTAACGGATTGGGAAATCCAATCGACGGCAAAGGGCCCATCCATTTTGAAGACGAATACCCCATTTATGCAGAGCCCATCAATCCTCTGGATCGAGGCCGGATAAAAGAACCCATGGATTTAGGAGTCAGGGCGCTCAACGGCCTGTTCACCTGCGGAAAGGGACAAAGAATGGGCATCTTCGCGGGATCGGGGGTCGGTAAGAGCGTCCTGATGGGGATGATCGCCCGTAATACGAAGGCCGATGTCAATGTCATCGGTTTGATTGGAGAACGGGGCAGGGAGGTTCGTGAGTTTCTGGAGAAAAATCTGGGCGTGGAAGGTCTGGCCCGTTCCGTTGTTGTGGTGGCGGCATCAGATATGCATCCCCTTATTCGTATGAGAGCAGCGTATGTCGCCACGGCAGTTTCGGAATATTTTCGTGATCAGGGCAACGATGTCCTTTTGATGGTCGATTCTTTGACCCGCTTTGCCATGGCGCAACGGGAAGTTGGCCTTTCCGTGGGAGAACCCCCTACCACGAAAGGTTATACACCGTCCGTGTTCAGCCTGTTGCCGAAACTTTTGGAGCGATCCGGCATGGTCGAAGGGGTCGGGAGCATTACCGGTCTCTATACGATTTTAGTCGAGGGAGATGATTTCAATGAGCCGATATCCGATGCGGCCCGTTCCATTCTGGATGGTCATATATCCTTGTCACGAAGCCTGGCGAATAAAAACCATTATCCGGCCATTGATGTTCTGCAAAGCATCAGCCGTGTCATGATTGATATTGTGGATGCGGAGCAAAAAACGAAAGCGAATGACCTGATGAATATTCTGGCCACCCATAAAAAGGCGGAAGACATTATTAATGTTGGCGCCTATGTCAACGGATCCAATCCGGGCATTGATTACGCCATTCGAATGGTGGATAAAGTCAATGCATATTTGCGTCAGAATATTGATGAAAAGATTGATTTTGTAGAGGCAAAAAAGCAATTGCTGGAATTATTCAAATAAAAGAAAATTATGTTTAAATTTAAGTTGCAGTCTGTTCTTGAATATCGCCACAATATTGAGGAAAAAATTCTCAATGAATTTTCCGATCTCAAGCGCATACTGGAAGAGAAGAAGGCGGTATTAAAAGCGTTAATCGACGAGCGGCATCGTTTAATGGACGAATTGAGGAACATGCAGCGCAGTATGATGCGGGCGGATGATCTTGCGGCCCTGGTCGCTTATGTTGAGAACCTCCGGTTGAAAGAAAAGGAGCAAAAAAATATCATTGAGCAGGCCAGTGAAAAGGTGGAGGCAAAACGCAAGGAATTAATGGAAGCATTAAAAAATAAAAAAGTTATGGAAAACTTAAGAGACAAGCATGCAGAAGAATATCAAAAAAACATGAATGAACTGGAACAAAAAAATTCAGATGAAATGTCAGTGTTGAAATATGGCAGGAGAGAAACATGAAAAAAATAATGATTGTTGCTCAGGTATTTATCGCCGTTTTGATTATCATCAAGGTGGTGTCTTATTTTGGTGTTCTGCAAAAACTGGATATGTTTACGGAGACAGCCATAACCCGTTCGGCGTTGGCGCAGTCCAAAGCGCCGTCGGCAAATGTTAACACTCAAACGGCGATAGGCAGGCAGGCCGCGTCACCCGATAAAAGTCTGCCTGACGCAAAAGATGCCATGGATGATATGCTGGCCCAGCAAAGAGATTTGGCCCAGGCGCTGGCCGCCAAAAAGAGTGAGCTGGATGGCCGGGAAAACGCTCTGCGCGCGGATGAACAACGATTGATCGCGATGCGCAAAGATATTACGGAAAAAATTGCTATTCTGAAAGCGCAGGAAGAAAAGCTTGCCGCTAAACTGGATACGGCTCGGGAAGAAGATATTAAGCGCTATAAAGAAATGGCCAAAGTTTATGATGCTACACCGCCGGCTAAAGCAGGACCCATGATGGAAAAACTCGATACGAAAACAGCTGCCGGTATCACGATGAATATGAAAAAAGACAAGGCCGGCGCACTATGGGCTTATATCAGTCCGCAAAAGGCAGTGGAGATTACCAGAGAGATCACCAAGAGCGGAGGGTTGTAGGTAGAAAAGGTTCAGGGGTTCAGGGGTTCAGGGNNTCAACGGTTCAACGGTTCAACGGTTAAAAAAGGTTATGAAGTTCTCAAAGTGCCCATAAAAAAAAGGCCAAGCAACCTATAATGCCTGGCCTTTACCGCATACCACCGTCAGGTGGTGAACCCCTGAACCGTGAACCGTGAACC
>DFZJ01000179.1:0-4669 GCA_002382045.1 Syntrophaceae bacterium UBA4059 | reverse complement strand
GCATTGGCATATCTCTTGCTCATAGGTCTATTAAAAATAGACGAGAGGACGATATGGAAATTTCTGCTGGAAAAACTGCTGATGTAAGCCCGGAAATTAATATTGGCAAATTACTGCAGATGGTCAAGAAATCTGGCTTGGATAAAAAAGACGGTTTGGAAAAGTCGCCCTCCATTGAAAAAAAAGCAGATGGCATTGGCAGTGATGCTGAAAATGGAACTGATTTTTTACAGGTTTTACAAAAGAAGTTGGCTGCCCTTATGCAATCCGATCATAAGGAAGGCTCTCCGGAGTTAGCAGAAACTCAGGAGTTATCCGCGGCTCTGGAGAAACTGCTGCAAGAGGATCAAACATCAGCAGGTGAAATTTTATCCGGTTTAGCCTTGTTGGCGAATGCAGGGAAGATGGAAGGCTCTCCTGCCGGTGAAAATGAACTTTCCGAGGAATCACTTTCTGCATTAACAGCAGCAAAAGGAATAACCGGCATTTTAAAAGCAAAGATTGACGGCCCTGTGGATCAAGCAAAACAGGCGATGGTTGAAAATGGAAAAGGAATATCAGTCTCGCAGAACGTGACGCTGGCTGTCGATGAGAAAGGAAGTCAACAGGACATCATCACGGAATTGAATGCTAAAGATGCTCCAAAGGAGGCGCAACTCCAGAATCAAGCGGATGCATCGTTCAAAGGCATACACGCAGGCGCAATCCCCGGTTATGTGGAAGCAGAGCGTAAGGCATCCGGGGAAGGTCAGAAGCCGGCGCAAAATTTTCAAAGCGTGAAGGATAATTCAGTAAGGCAAACCAGCCTTACTGCTCATCAGCTCATGCCCGAAGGACAGACCCATCAGGCGGTCCATACAGAGAATGGTGAAGACCTTCAAAACGGATATGGGGATGTTCAGAAAAAGGCAACTGCTGAGCTAAATGACAAGGCGTCAAAATTTATCAACGCGGAACAAAACGCTTCAACGGAAAAGCTTTCTGGAGAAAATCATAATATCAAAGTAAGCGCCGGTGCTGCTGCAAATGTTCAGGAAAATAAAAGTCAACTGAATATGGCCAATGAAACGGAAGAGACAAGTCTGGAACCTCAAAATATAAAAGATCTGGCGGGAGGGGATGTCAGGAAACAAACCGTCATTAAAACAGAAGCCCCCCTTGCAGATAAGCAGACCTCATTGCCCGCGAGCGAAGCGCAAAAAAATATTGGTAAAGTTGCCGCGACGCTGTCGGAATCAGCCGGTTTAATCGACAAAGTTAAACCGGATCATAATAGCAAAACAACGCCAGTCGAAAAAAATGCCGACATGAATTCTATCAATACAACGACGATATCCGGCGGCAGTTCGACGAAAACGGAAATCAGTGATGTGGCGCCGGCTCAAATTATCAATCGTGTGGCGGCTGCGTTCAATGAAACGATGGCCAACGACGGAGGACGGATAAAAATCACATTGGCGCCTCCTTCTCTCGGAACCCTGGAAATGGATGTTATGGTCCGAAACGGTACGGTTAAAGTTATGTTGACTGCCGACAATCAGGATGTCCAGAAAATGCTTTCCGGAAATCTCGATACACTCAAAGCCTCTTTGCAGAGTCAGGGGCTGACGATAGAACGCTGCGATGTCATGATGCAGGATCGTCGCGAACAATATTCACAAGGTTTCCATCAGCAGGCTTTTAATCAGGAACAGTCAGCCGGACAACATGATGAAAGAGGGGAAACATACCCTCCGGAAACCAAGACCGTTAACCCGTTGATTACCAGGCAGGGGCATCCGTTCATCGGGCGTTCGGGAAACATCAGTATATTTGCTTAGGAAGGGGTAAGATTATGACCACAGCCATACAAAGCGCCGTCAACACGGCAACATCAAGTGCAACCACGAACACAGCAAAAAATACACTGGGCAAGGATTCCTTCATGAAAATGATGATTGCCCAGCTGCAAAATCAGGATCCTCTCAATCCGATGGATGGAACAGCCTTTGTGGCGCAACTGGCCCAATTCACTTCACTGGAGCAGCTGCAAAATCTCAATGATGTCATGAGCGCTTTGCCCGACTATCTTAATAATTTCAGTAATGCGCAAATGGCCAATCTGATCGGCAGTGAAGCCACGGCTGCCGGAAATGTTCTTAATGTCACGGGTTCTACAACAAAAATCAGTTATCAACTGCCGTCTGATATCCAAAGCGGCACGGTCAAAATATTCAACAGCAATGGCGCATTGGTGGATACCGTGAGAATCGGTTCGCAAAAAACAGGGCTTCAGAGCACGACCTGGAATTCCAGCAGCCAGAGTCCGGGAAATTATACGTATGAAGTCAGTGCCGTGGATCGCAGCGGCGCCGAGGTGACGGTCAATAAAATGATTTCCGGTCAGATAACGGGCGTCTCTTTTAAAGACGGGAAATCCTACTTGACGATCAACGGGCAGCAAGTGGCATTTACGGATGTGGCAACGATTAATAAAACAACGATTTAATATTCAAGATAGAGGAGGAAGATATTATGGGTAGCGCACTGTGGGCGGGAATTTCAGGCTTGAATGCCAGTTCCAAGGAACTGGATGTCATTGCCAACAATCTGGCCAATGTGAACACGGTTGGTTTTAAAGCCGGTACGACTTATTTTGCGGATGTTTTAAGCCAGAGCATCTCCGGAGGCGCCGGCGGAAGCATGCAGGTCGGGCGTGGTGTTGCCGTGACGGAAGTGCAGACCCAGTTCGGCTCCGGGTCATTCGAGTCCACAGGGAATGCTACCGACGTGGCGATTGACGGAGACGGTTTCTTTATGGTCAATGATGAGGAAGGCGCTACCTATTACACGCGCGCCGGTGCGTTTCACCTGAATTCCTCCAATATGCTGGTGGACGTCAATAATTATAAAGTCCAGGGAAAAGTGATTGTCAACGGTGTGGCCGGCGCACTGGGCGACATCGATTTGCAGGGTGCACAATCAGAACCCTCTGCAACCACAACCGTTTCAATGGGCGCCAATTTAAATGCCGCAACAACGAAAGGCGGTCAATATAATACAACGCAAACGGTTTACGATTCTCTGGGCGCCAGTCATACCTTAAATACAATCTTCACCAAAACAGAGAACGCCGGGACCGGGGTTGGAGGTTACTGGGGTATTGAGGCTAAACTGGACGATACATTTGCGGTGTTAGACGTCAATGGATTATATTTTGATGAAAATGGTACTCTGGCTGGAACATATATTGGAGCGCTTAATGCTGCTGGCGTTACGTCAACGAATGCCAATCCTCCGGCGGCTACTGCTACCACAACCGGCACTGGTCCGGGAGTTGGGCTTAATGCGAATGATGCCGTCACTTTAACCAGAACGGCGGCAGGTGGATGGACCATCACGCAAGTTCCCGCTGGAACTTATGCATCCATGGCTGTAACGTCGGCCAATGGTGCAGACCCTGTGACCATCGCTTCCAATGGGACGAATAATGACATATCACTTGATCTTTCGGGAACCTGGAATACAGGGGACACGGCTGCATTTAACATAACGGGTGCAACGGTTACTCCCAGTGTGACAGGTGGAGGTACGGTTTCAGCAGCTGCATTAACGGCTCGCGCGAATTTGGTTACTGCTGCTAGTAATATGGTATTAACCTATACCGCAGGCACCACTACTTGGTCTGTCACCAATGATGGTGGTCATGCTGGTGCGCATGTTACTTCTGCTCCGAATACCTATCCTATCACTGTGAGTTTTGATGCTACCGCTTCAACGGATATGACTGTGTCGTCAGCGGCAGCTGGTTGGGCAGATGCAAATACTATTACGTTAGCACTGACTCCTCCGTCAGTTGGTGGTGTTACGGCAGCAGTTGCTCCGGCAAATGTTCCAACGGCAACAGCTGTTCTGGACCGCAAGGGAATGGCCTATAAAGATGGAACAATAACCATGACCCGCGGAGCAGCGGCTAGTACCTGGACCTTTACGGGTGATTACGCTAATGTGGCAGTAGTTTCCACCGATGCAACGACGGTTAAACTTTCTCTTGATGGGTCAGGTGGAACTGATTTAACGCTGACGCTGGCAGGTAGTTGGGGCGCAGGCGATACCGCTACCTTTACATTAGACCACACGGCAACGGCCGGTTTGAGAGATATTAATGTTAACTTATCCGCCATCCCGCTTGCAGGCGGAGCTAACATCGGTGCAGGAGGTATTGTGACGTGGGATGTTCTCGGTGACGAAGCTCTGGATGTTACGCAGTACGCCTCCGCGTCGGTCATCCGCGCCGTTACGGCCGATGGTTACGCCTCCGGCCAGTTAAAGACATTGTCAATTGGTCAAGACGGTATTATCAGCGCTTTTTTTACCAATGGACAGACAAGCGAACTGGCGCAACTGGTCTTATCTAAATTCACCAATCCGTGGGGCTTGAATAAGTTGGGATCGAATCTGTTTGGCGAGACCGTGACCTCCGGTTCCCCCATTCAAAATACACCGGGTACATCCGGCATGGGGGCTCTCACACCCAACACACTGGAAATGTCCAACACCGACATCGCTACGGAATTCATTAAAATGATTACCTCGCAAAAAGCTTATCAGGCCAGCGCGCGCGTGATCACCACACAGGACACCATTATGCAGGAGTTGATGAACCTGAAACGATAGTAACCCCTAATAT
>DFZJ01000156.1 GCA_002382045.1 Syntrophaceae bacterium UBA4059 | reverse complement strand
ACAGAATAACCAAGTTAATAACACCGCCAGGCTGATGATTTTCCGGTCATGCTTGTCGAACAATCGGTAATTGTACATGTACATCCGTCTGGCAAACCCCGGATCCGCTTTTCCCTGGATTTCCACATGAACGACCGTCCAGATTTCAGTGCCGTCTTTCAGCCAGACTTTGACCAGTTTATCAACGGTGCGGCGGCCTGTTGCCGCGTCAGGGAATAGTAGCACTTTACATCGGCAAATCAACAAAAACGCAGTGGACGACATGGACTGCCTGGACATGGTTCAAGCGCCGGAAGCATCCGAAACCCGGATGACATCATCGCCAAAACATGGGCTATTCCTGGAAATTGGCAATGGTGTAAGCGGTCGTGACGGTGCCCACTTCTACGCCAGCACCTTCTTTTTCTTCCACGCCGCCGGGCATTCGCCGTACGCATATCCGGGATTCTGCGTATCGGGCGCACCAGCATATTCTTCCGAAACGTGTCTGATAGCAATTGGCCTTATGCATAGACGAGACGGCATCCCTTCGGCGCCGGGACAGGGTCGCCACATTCCAGCGCCGTATCAATCCATAATCTAAGAGCGTCTTTTGCGTTATTCAATGCCGTTTCATGGGTATTCCCATGCGCCATACAGCCGGGCAACTCCGGTACCTCAGCAACAAAAACCTGATCCTCCTCACTCCAATAGATGATAATTTCATACTTTTCCATCTACAGATCCCCTCCCATCTTATATCTCAAAATAACCATCCTTACCTGTCGCACCTGATACGCCTTGGCTTTACCATCATCCCTTTGCAGGTTTATTTTCGCCTCAACACCTTCTTTTCTGAAGTTATGATGGCTTCCCTGTATCCGCTCTTCAAACCCCAGTCGCAGTAGTAGATTCCGCAGGTCAGCAAAAGAAATATTTGCATCCGAAACACCGCGTAAAACCTGGAAAAGCAGTTTTTTGTATTTACCGGTCATATGATTACCAGATTTTCTCCCCGAACAAAGGATTGCCGGGATAGTAAAAACTAAGCAATCCACGAAAAATAATCGAGCAATTCAGAACTCTTGCTCCAATCATCCGTTTTGATTTCACGCTGGAATTGTTTCAGCGAAATTTGGCGACTGTTTTCAACTATTAAAATCGCATCCACACTCATTCTTCATACCCCACAAACAGCCAAATTAAATCCATCCGAGACGCCCTTCAGACCCAATAACCACATGTTGCATTGCTGCGCTGACGTCGCCTCAATTTTGGAACTGAAGCCAGATCATTTTTCTCAAATCCTTCATGAACGACCGTCCAGATTTCAGTATTGAATATGCCAATTCTGAACAGTGACAGCGTCGAAATTTTTATAATCCGATGTATTTCGCGTTACGAGGATCAAATCGTTTACCTTGGCTATGGCCGCAATTTGACCATCTGTTATTAACTTGGTTATTCTGTTAAAATTTTCCACTTTAATCTGACCAAGTCCTCTTAACACTATGATTTGAAATTCAGCCTGAGACGAATTTAAATGCGAAATAAAGTCCTTTTCGATCAAGGGGTTATCCGAAGCATTATACCGGATATGCTCAACCACTTACCCATCTTATTTCTTCCTGTGTGTCTATCGTAACTCGGTAAAAAATGGCAGAATAGCGATGTAATCAACACCATCTACAAAAGGCGCAGTCCGTCCCTGTGCCGCCAATCTCGCTCGCTCTTGGGCGTGCCAACGGGCGGCACGTTCATCATAGGGAAGAATTACCATGTGTTGTAATATTACATTTTTTATGTATGACTCGATGACAGCGCGCTTTCGCGAAATCGTCAAGCGCCGACAACCATATTCTAATTCATGATAAACCACTGATGCCGTAGCAATCTCATCCTGATGTGCTTCAAGCATCGCCATTACATGGTAATCCGGCATCGTTTTTACCGGCTCGGACAAAATATTTGTGTCAAGAAGGAATCTCATCACGAAAAACCAAACTCCCGCCCTGGTGCTTTTTCTCTGATCCCGTCGAAATCCATGTCTGAAATTTCAAAATCATGATCTTCAATATTTTTTCTAACCAACTGTAATGACGTCCAAAAATTTCCTTTTTGACGATGCAGACATTCATATTCTTCAATGGATACCAGAACCGCCACAGGGCGGCCACGGCGGGTTAATTTGACAGACGGCCCCTTTTCAACACAATGAACAATTGACGGAAGTCTATTTTTTGCCTCGGCAATCGTATATTGATCTTCCATGGGTTTTCCTTTTATATGAACAGGTGTTTTCGAATATGCACATATCATAGCTATATTGATAGCCACAATCAAGCACTGATTAAAGTGCTACTTCCGGCCAGAATCGGTAACGATTTCTTAAGGTGTTCGACCAAAGAAGCTGTAGGGCATACCCAGAATGTAACCAGCTTCCCGCAACAGGGGGATATCAGAAGGCAACAACTTCTAAAGGCGCCCTGAGTAAACCGGCGCAAAGAGAGCCGTACCCTATTCCGACAAAATATCCCGAATGGATTCTGCCTTCAGCACGCAATCAGCCCATTGCTCCAGTTGCTCCGGCGAAGCGGAATCAAGCTTTCGCTTCGCCCAGTCTGGCAAAATGCCAAATCGGCTGACCAGTACTCGTTCAAGCAAACCATGTCTGCCTTGCTGCATTCCCTCTTCAAATCCCTTGCTTTTAATATATTGCGCAAGCATGGCCGTCTCCTTATGTTCTCTTAAATCGCAATAAATGGTCTCTTTTTCATCTTCGGCAATCCCGGCATATATGTCAATAAAATATAGATACTTGTCAAACACCATCGGCGCAACAAGTTCGTAGAGCCCTTTGTATGCCTGTCGGATCACTTCCAGACGATCTTCTTCCTTGAAGTCCATCTTCGGTAACAAAATCTTTAACACATCTTTCTTCCACCGCCTTCTCTCTGTAAACAGCACCGTCGGTATCACCGTCGCCAAAGGATAGCGTTCCATCAAATCCGTTACATATCGCAAAGGAAGGATACGCCCGTGAAGAACTCATTTTTGAAACAAAGGTCAAAATATCAAATTCAATTATTCATGCTTCGACCGCGTCGTCCTTCGCGGCTACATCATTCGTCTGTTTTCAAGGGTCATAAAAAATTAGGTTCTAAAAATCGCCGAGCAACCCTCTCAAATCGAAAGGGCATATGAGCTCATTCATGAAGGGTTATGCAAATTATCTCAAGTACTTGCAGTGATTTCATAAACATCATAAAACGTAAATTTTTATCACGTTTTAAAAAAAAGCATATAGATATGATTTTAAATGACTGATAATTGAAAGTCTCGTCAAAAGCCCGGATCCAGCGCAAAAAGTGAAAGTACTTTGTTGACATGAACAGCAGCCCTTCCAAGCAGGTGTCGCCCAACCGACACCACTTATCCTGTTCATATCATACAGGATACCATGTGGTGGCGTAAAGTTTTCCCCACATTTCTCCGGGGCTCATTTCACTTTTTGACCAGCGTCAGAATGGTTTTCTTCAGCTCCGTCAAGGAGGCGACAAAGTCCGCTTTTTCAGCATCTGACCAGGCCGATGGATCAATGGCGGCAAGTTTCTCTTTCGTTTTATCAACCCAGTCTTTCAGATCGGATGGGGGTGCGGCGGGTTTGGATTTCTTTTGGCCCTTTTGCCCGCTCTCTTCCTTGGCCATCTTTTCCTTGAGCTTCTTCCATGCTGTGGTCATCCCCCGCGTTTGCTTCTTGCGCGCGATATTGATCAACGCCTTTCGCGTCACCGTCGGGTTGCTCCGGGTGGCGACAACGGAGTCGTTGAAGGAAACGCATATTTTCACGTACGTCCCCCAAAACCCACTCATCAGAAAAGGATTTTCAGATGATCAGATCAAATCCAGCATTCTGACCGAACGATCCAACTG
>DFZJ01000047.1:10252-13677 GCA_002382045.1 Syntrophaceae bacterium UBA4059 | reverse complement strand
CTTTCCGAAGATCAGCCCTTTAAAAGCTTGAGAACGGCTTCGCAGGCCCTCTCCACATCCTGTTCGGTGTTGAAAAATCCAAAGCTGAAACGGATGGCGCCTTGCGGAAAAGTTCCAATCGTATGATGTGCGGAGGGCGCGCAATGAAGGCCGGGCCGGCACAGGATTCCAAAGTTTTCTTCAAAATACAGAGCGGCATCCGAGGAGATGATGTTTTTCACGTTAAAAGAAATGACGGCCGTTTGCCTTGTGACGTCGCCCGGACCGTAAAGGATCACCTGATCGCTCAGCGCTTTTAACGGCTCCAGAAAACATGACGTTAATTTTCTTTCTTTAGTTCGGATCGCTTCTACCGTCTGCTCCAGGACAAAGTTCACACCCGCGCCGAGCCCTGCAAAACCTATCGTGTTGGGCGTGCCGCTTTCATATTGGTCGGGCATAAAATCCGGCTGATCTTCAAATTCCGAGTGGCTGCCCGTCCCGCCCATCATGAGCGGGGCGATTTGTTTTTCCAAGCCCTTGCGGATATACAGACCACCCGTTCCCTGAGGACCGAAAAGCGATTTATGTCCGGTGAAAGCCAGCAGATCGATCTCCATCTTTTGAACATCAACGGGCAAAGCTCCGGCGGTCTGAGCGGCATCCACGCAAAAAATCACATCTCCTCTTTCCCGGAGAAGCTCCCCCACCGCCTCAATCGGCATTATCGTTCCCGTCACATTCGAGGCGTGCGTCAGCACCACCATTTTGGTGTTTTTCCGCAAAGCCTTTTGAATGTCTTGCGGATCAAGCTCCCCCCGGGGCGAGCAGGGAATTACCGACAGCGCCACGCCGCGCCCTTCAAGAAATCGCAGCGGTCGCATAACGGAATTATGTTCCATGGAACTGGTCATCACATGATCACCGGATTGCAGCGCTCCCAAAATGGCGATGTTGAGCGCTTCCGTGGAATTTTTCGTGAGTGCGATTTGCAGCGGATCATCCACATTAAAAAGACGTCCAAGGGCTTCCCGCGCCTCATAAATGATCCGCCCCGCATCGATGGAGCGCCCGTAACCGGATCGTCCCGGATTGGCGCCGACCGTTTGCTGAAAGGAAATCATCCCCGTCAAAACACTTTCCGGTTTGGGAAACGATGTTGCGGCATTATCCAGATAAACGGTTTTCATATTTTTTTATTATCATTCTCCTGTCGATGAAAGCCTGGCGTGACCGGTACTGGAAAATCCCTTTTAAACTTCAGCAGGTTGAGCATGACAAATGGTTCTTCGCTGGGATTATCGGCTAACGCCTGAAATTGATCTTTGTTACTTTTGATGTCGGACATGATGGGTATTCTTGCTCCCCGTGTTTCAGGATTCCTTCAAAAACCCGTTCATCAATGCGGCGACTTCCTGGGGCTTTTCTTCCTGAAGAAAGTGCTCCGCCTTGATCTGTTCAACTTTAATCGAATCAAAGCAATCTTCCAGATGCGTAATGTTTGCCGGAATAATCACCGTGTCCTCGTTTCCGTATATGTACAGCGACGGCATGGTAAACCGCCTGCCGGCAAGCGTCGCCCAGTGCGGAGCATCAAGAGTCATGGACCGGTAATACGACGCTGCCGTCCGGGGTGTGTCTTCAATGCTGTAACAGCGGACGTATTCATCCAGGGCTTCTTTCGGAATGATGCCGTCCCTGCCTTTTTTCCCAAAGAAAAAACGCACCCAGACATCTTCATTCCCTTTGATCATGGCTTCAGGCAAAATGGGCTGCCTCTGGAAATACTGATACCACATGGGAAAATATTTCATGGCCATCAAAGCCTTGGTCACTTCCTCGGCTCCCTTGACGTTGGTCAGTATGGGAATATTCAGGATAACAAATTTTTTCACCCGGTGAGGGATCAGGAAAGCAAGCTCCTGGGCTACGATGCCGCCCCAGTCGTGGCCGACCAGATAAAATTCATCGATCCCGAGAGCGTCGATGATTTCGATGACGTCTTTGGCCAGTTCCACTTTCTGATAGGCCTTCACATCCCTTGTGCGTTCGCTGTCGCCAAGCCCCCGTAAATCCGGAGCAATCACGCGAAGATTTGGATTCAGAAACGCCGTGACCCCCTCCCAGCAATAGGAACTTTCCGGCCATCCATGAATCATAATAACGGGGTATCCATCGTGGTTGCCGCGATCGCGAACATTAAATGTTCCTCTGGAAACGGTAATTTTACGGGTGTTCATCGTCCTCACCGTCCTTTCATGCCGTTGTCCGTAATCTATCCAACGAGCGTTGATTGAATTATGTGCCGGTATTTATTTTGTCAAGGATTATTTTTTGCTTAACCGTCAAAAAACGCTTGACAAAACAACCGCTATGCCATTCGTTCATACATCCAACGATCGTTGTAATATTTGGCCGATGCCGCCCCCCTGAAACATCTATCGCGTTAAGAACAAAGGAGGTCCGAAAAAGGATCCATAATGAAATAAAAATAGAAGGAGATGTGTTATGATCGTTAAGGAAGCAGAAGATATTCTTCGCAGGATTCCCCGGAAATATCTTGCATGAGCTAAGTCAAACATAACCTGACAAAAAGCCGGGAGATTGACTCCCGGCTTTTTTAATTTTACGATGGTGAAAAACCGTCAAATCATGACCGTCTTCATGACGTTCTTCTCCAGCAGATTGTTCGCTTCTTCTTTGGTATATTTTTTCATATTCCATCGGCGCAGGGGATGGAGGGCTAATTGATACACAATCATGTTGGCGGTAAAAGACGTATCTTCACAATGAAAGACATTCCGCGCCATACCTTTTTTCAAAATTTCTTCTATCCGGGAGACAACCTGACTCTCCCTGGCCAATATAATTTTGAGCAAACGTTTCGGAAGGGATTTTGATTCCCTGTACAAAAGCAGGACTTCGTCCCCATAGTCATAGCCGTTATCAAGCAATTCACGAATAACGGTTCTCAGTTGTTCAACCGGGTCATCGATATCCATGATCCCCTGCTTTTCAAAAAGTTCTATTTCCGGCCGGTGAATCATATTAATGACCAGGAAAAGAATTTCTTCCTTACTTTTAATAAAATAATATAAATTCCGGATATCAATTCCCGTTGCCTTGGATATTTCGCGCATGGAGGTTTGCGCATAGCCTTTCTTCATAAATAGCTTGGTGGCTTTTTTTATGATCTGCATTTGTCTTTTTTGAAACAGATCATTATTCTTCCTGGGCTTATCCTCTTTTTCAGAGGCGGCGTTTTTTCTCATTGATTTAACAATAATCCTTTCAAAAATATTTTGGTAATTATAACACAACTGATCTGTCTGTCAATGTAAATCAAAAATAATACTTGACAAAATGGCCACAGAAAAATAGTTAATACAACCAACACTCGTTGTATGAGCATCGCAGAAACCGGCGTTGTTTTTAACGGTTCCTTC
>DFZJ01000047.1:1318-10226 GCA_002382045.1 Syntrophaceae bacterium UBA4059 | reverse complement strand
CTTTTAATGGGTTCTTCAACGTCAAGAGGGGGCAGGATTTCTTTCCTGGTCATCACCCCGGAAAATTCATCATTTCGCTGAGCGTCGGGTGCGGAATCACCCAGGCGGCAAGCTGCTTTCGGGTCAACTTGTTGGATACGGCCAGGGCGAGCGGTGAAAGAAGATCAGCGGCATGGTCGCCAACGATAACCGCGCCAATGATTTCGTCCTGATGGAAGACAACTTTGACAAAACCCTGCCCCATCAACTCGGCTCGTGCAATAATATTGGCGCTGTAGCTGGATTGAAAGACTTCTATGTTTAAACCTTCATCCCGGGCCCGCTTCCGGGTGTAACCGACACGCGCAATCTGCGGATGACTGTAAACAACGGATGGAATAAAGTTTTCATGATACGCGCAATCGCCGCCGCCGAACATATTTTCCACCGCGACTTTGGCCTGCCTTGCCGCGCGGTGCGCCAGCATCATACCGCCTGTAACATCGCCTGCGGCATAAATCGCCGGGACGGACGTCATCATATTTTCATCCACTCTGATTCCGGCGCTCGTATAGTCCATTCCCAGTTTGTTCAACTGTTCGAGGTGCAAAAGCGGCTTCCGGCCGGTGCAAAGCAGGGCGCATGCGGCGCGCATTTCCGTGGCTTCACCATTTTTCTCCGCCTGCATCACAACACCGTCTGCCGACTCTTTGAGACTGATCAGCCTGGTCGAGGTGTGGACGGCAATCCCCTGGCGGGTCAGCTCCTGATGGAGAAAATCAGCGGCTTCTTCATCTTCCTGCGGCAAAATTTGATCCAGCCATTCCACCAGAATAACTTTCACGCCAAGTTCGGCAAATACCGTGGCGTATTCGACACCAATGAAACTGCCGCCGACAATGATCATGGCGGACGGCAGTGTTGTCATGCCGAGAATGTCGTCCGAGGTCAGGACACGTTCCGAGGTCTGGATATCCGCCAGAATTTGCGGCTGTGACCCCCACGCGATGAGGATGTTATCCGTCACCAGCAACTGACTTTGCCCGGATGAATCCGTCAAACGCACCTCATGAGGCGACAATATTTCACCCAGGCCCTGCTTGGATTCCACCCCGGCGTCCGTAAGACTTTTTTGCGCGCCAAGGGCCGCGATTTTAACAATCTGCTGCTGGTGTTTTTTCATGGCGGCAAAATCAACGGCAACTTGACCAACATGAACACCGACGCGTTTGAGTTTTTTCAAATCCGAATAAAATTTACTGCAGGTGAGCAGCGCCTTAGTGGGAATGCAGCCGCGGTGCGTGCAGGTGCCGCCCCAGCCGTCTTTTTCGATGATGAGGACCCGTTTTTTCCGGGCCGCCGCCATCTCCGCCGCCGCCAGCCCTCCCGGGCCGCCGCCAATGACAATCAGATCATATTTATCGGACATGCATGCACCCTCCTTGCGTGAAAATCATTAACACAGGCCCTCATACCAGGCAAACAGAAATTCCTGCTGAATTGAATCTGAATTGAATCTTGTCATACCGGCCAATATCTGGTAACTCATCCATCAGGATTAGGTGGATGAAAAATATTCTGACGGTTTCGCAACTAAACGAAAACATTAAAGCCTTTCTGGAGGAAGCCTTCGGCTCCCTCTGGGTGGAAGGCGAAGTGTCCAATTTGCGCCGGCCGCAGTCCGGCCATGTCTACTTTACGCTGAAAGATGATAAAAGCCAGATTCGCGCGGTTTATTTTCGTCAATATGGACATGCGCAAAACCGAGCAGTTAATTTTAATCTGGAAGACGGTATGAAAATTTTGTGCCGGGCGCGCCTTAGTGCTTATCCTCCCCGCGGCGATTACCAGCTCATTGTCGAATCGGTCGAACCACAGGGCGTCGGTGCGCTGCAAAAAGCCTTTGAACAACTCAAATTAAAACTGGCGGCCGAAGGATTATTTGACGAATCCCTCAAAAAAGCGCCGCCTTTTCTCCCCCGCCGCATCGGCGTTGTCACCTCGCCGACCGGTTCGGTTATTCGGGATATTTTAAATATCACCCGCCGACGCTTTCCCTCCGTGGATATTCTGGTCGCACCGACCCGGGTACAGGGAAACGAGGCCGCCCCTGAAATCATTTCGGCCCTGCGCCATCTCCATGCTTACGGCAAGGTGGACGTCATCATTATCGCGCGGGGAGGCGGCTCACTGGAGGACCTTGCCCCTTTCAATGATGAATCACTGGCCAGAGAAATCTTTCATTCAGCCATTCCCATCGTCTCGGCTGTCGGCCACGAAACCGACTTCACGATTTGTGATTTTGTCGCGGATCTGCGCGCGCCCACGCCTTCAGCGGCGGCGGAACTGGTGGTCCCCCTGCGATCGGACCTGCAAAACAGGCTTCAAAACCTGCGAAAGCGTCTGGTGGCCGCCCAGCGCCGTCATCTTGATGATCAAAAAGAACTGCTGGCCGCCTTACAGGCCCGATTTAAGGACCCCCGCCGCTTCCTGATGGATTTTTCCATTCATCTGGACGATCTGCGTGAGAGAATCCAGCGCGCTCTCACACAAAATACACAGGTTATGAAAAGCAAATTAAAGCATTTGGAACTGGGTCTGCAGCATCAAACGCCGGAAAGACAAATCCGTGAAAAGAGGATCTTACTCAACAATTTAGAAAAAGATGCCACGCAGGCCTGGGAGCGATATCTCCGCGACCGCCGGGTACGGCTGACCAAACAGGAGGCCCTGCTTTCTTCTTTAAGTCCGCTGGCTGTGTTGCAAAGAGGTTACAGCATTACGCGCCGGTTACCGGATGGAAAAATTGTCCGTAACGCCGGTTGGTTGACTTTGGACGACAGCATCAGGATTCAAATGGCGCAAGGCGTCATCCAGGCGCGGGTGGAAAAGATACGGGAGGAGTAAAAGGTCATGGCGAAAGAAAAGTTTGAAGACGCTCTGGAAAAACTGGAAAAAATCGTCAGAGATATGGAAGCGGGTGAAATGCCGCTGGACTCGGCGCTGAAATCTTTTGAAGAAGGCATTCGGCTGATCCGTTTTTGTTCCGCGAAACTCGATGAAACCCAGCGCCGCGTCGAACAGCTTCTGGAAAATGAAAATTCACTGCAAACCAAGCACTTTCAGGATGAAGACCCCCATGAACCATAATGATTTTCTTGACGCCTATTTAAACGACCGGCGGAAAATTGTAGAAGAAGCCCTCGAACGCTACCTTCCGGATAAAGACAGTGTTCCGCAGGAATTGCACTCTGCCATGCATTACAGTGTATTTGCGGGCGGCAAGAGGATCCGTCCGATTCTTTGCCTGGCGGCCATCGAAGCATGCAACGGCGATATGGCGCCGGCCATGCCGGTGGCCTGCGCGCTGGAATTGATCCATACGTATTCCCTGATCCATGATGATTTGCCGGCGATGGATAATGATGATTTCCGCCGCGGTAAACCCACCAGCCACAAAGCTTTCGGCGAAGCGGTGGCCATCCTCGCCGGGGATGCCCTTTTAACGGAGGCTTTTGTGTTGCTTTCGCGGGCGGAAAAAGTACGGCTGGCGGCAGAGCGGCGTCTGGCTGTCATCCAGGAAATTGCCCATGCCGCAGGCATCGCGGGCATGGTGGGAGGACAGGCGCTGGATATCCGGGCGGAAATAATCGCGCCGGATTTCGAAGGGCTGACGGATATTCACCGGCGTAAAACGGGTGCGCTGGTTGTGGCGGCTGTCCGATCCGGAGCCATTCTGGCGGGCGCAAGCGACAACAGGATTCAGGCGCTGAGTGTTTACGGCAGCCATATCGGCATTGCTTTTCAAATTGCCGATGATATTCTCAACGTGGAGGGCGACAGTGAACTGATGGGTAAAAAAACCGGCAGCGATGCCGCCCTGAACAAAGTCACCTATCCGTCGCTCCTGGGTCTCGATACGGCTAAAGCAAAGCTTAAAGAACATATAGAAGCGGCCGCTGCCGCCATCGCAGCCTTTGATTCACGCGCATTGCCCCTGAGGGTCATTGCCCGCTACATCATGGAAAGAAAGTCTTGAAGGTTTATTGAAACATGAAACCACTGGAAACCGTCAATTACAGCGTACTTGCAAATATCAATTACCCTGCGGATCTCCGCAAGCTCAGCCTTGCCGAACTCAATACGCTCGCATCTGAAATCCGGAATCTGATCATCAACACCGTCGCCTCCACAGGCGGGCATCTGGCTTCATCGCTGGGCACTGTGGAACTGACCCTGGCCCTGCACACTGTTTTCGATACACCTCAGGACAAGCTGATCTGGGATGTCGGCCATCAGTCCTACACCCACAAAATTGTCACGGGACGTAAGGAAAAGTTTTCCACACTGCGACGGATGGGCGGCATCAGCGGTTTTCCGAAACGGGAAGAAAGCGATTACGATGCCTTTAATGTGGGACACAGCGGCACGTCTATCGCCGCCGCGGCAGCCTTTATGGAGGCCCAATGCCTGACGGGCGGGCATCACAAAGCCATCGCGGTGATCGGCGACGGATCGCTGACCACCGGCATGGCGTTTGAAGGGTTGAACTGGTCGGGAGACCGCGATAAGGATTTGGTCATTGTGTTAAATGATAATGAAATGTCCATTTCACCCAATGTCGGCGCCTTATCGTCTTATTTAAACAGAATCATGACCGGCGACCGGGTGACCCGATTCCGGGGTGAGTTGAAAAGTTTCCTCAAAAGCATTCCCGGTGTCGGCGAGCAGATATTAAAGTTTTCGAAGCAAATCGAGGAATCCGTGAAAACCTTTGTTGTTCCCGGCGCTCTGTTTGAAGAACTTGGTTTCACTTACGTCGGACCGCTGGAGGGGCATCGCCTGGATTATCTCATCAAGAATTTTGAAAATGTCAAAAAATTAAAGGGGCCGGTGCTCGTTCACGTCATCACGCAAAAAGGCCGCGGCTACAAATTCGCCGAAGACAATTCGCCCACCTATCACGGCGTGGCGCCTTTTGACGTGGAAACCGGACAGACCCTTCCTTCGATCAATACGGCGCCTTCCTACACGGAGATTTTCGGCAGGACGCTCATGGAGCTGGCGTCAGCCGATTCCCGGATCGTCGCCGTAACGGCTGCCATGTGCGAAGGCACCGGTCTGGACGAATTTCGCCGTCAATATCCCCGGCGTTTATACGATGTCGGCATTGCCGAACAGCTGGCGGTCACATTTGCCGCCGGATTGTCCATTGAAGGGCTCAGGCCTGTTGTGGCAATCTATTCCACTTTTTTGCAGCGGGCCTATGATCAGATTCTGCACGATGTCTGCCTGCAAAACCTCCCGGTTGTTTTTGCCGTCGACCGCGCCGGCATTGTCGGAGAAGACGGTGCAACCCATCAGGGTCTCTTCGATTTATCCTACCTGCGCAACCTTCCCCATCTGATCATGATGGCCCCGAAGGATGAAAATGAACTGCGGCACATGCTCAAAACAGCGATCGGGTGCGGCTTTCCTGTATCGATTCGTTACCCGCGCGGCCGGGGCATCGGTGCGCCCCTCGATGACGACCTTTCCACATTGCCCATCGGCCGGGGAGAGGTGCTCCGCGAAGGCTCCGATCTGGCCATCATTGCCATCGGTGCAACCGTTCATCCGGCCATGCAAGCAGCGCGAAAACTGGCGGACGATGGATTTCAGGTTAAAGTCATCAACGCCCGGTTTATTAAACCGCTTGACGAGGAGTTGTTATTAAAAACGGCGTCATCCGTTCCTAAAATTCTGACGGTCGAAGAAAATGTACTGGCCGGCGGATTCGGCAGCGCTGTGCTGGAATTGTTCGCTCAAAACGGGATAACCGGTATAACGGTCAAAAGACTGGGCATCCGGGATGAATTTGTCGAACACGCAACGCAGGCCGAATTGCGTTCTTTGCATGGCCTGAACGAAGAAGGGATTTTCCGGACGGCAAAAGAAATGCTGAATAAATAACCTTTCACAAAATCAAGTCGCCATATCATTTTTGAGCAACTAACCGGTTCGGGCATCCTGTGACACCCTGCAAATTTGCCCGAAAAGGTCATGAAGCCCGATCGTCTGAAAGCGGGCGGTGGATATATGGATAACGAATTATATTGACAATTTTTAATTATCGTCAATATAAGGAAAATCATGGCAGCACATGAAGGAGACTCTCCGGATGGAAATAAAGTATAAAGTCTGGATTGAAAAAGATGGAAAAGTAGTTTTCGGCAAGGGGCGTGACAATATTCTTAAAGCTGTCGATGAGCAACGCAGCCTCAATGCCGCGGCAAAAAAACTGGAAATGTCCTATCGGGCGGCATGGGGAAGATTGAAAGCCTCGGAAGAACGAATGGGAATGAAACTCGTGGACATTGGCGTGCATGATAAGTCCATGCAGCTTACAGCGCAGGCCAGAGCCATTATCGAACGATTTGAAAAACTGGAAAAAGACGTGGAAAAACTCCTGCATACCGCTGATCAGGATTTTCAGAAATTGATCCGGCAGAACGGAAAATAACATCCCGGGCAAAATACCTAAGACTTTATCCCGCGAATAAACACATTTATACTGTCTCTGACGATCGTATTGATTCTTTCAGCGCGTTTTTCCGGCGCCCCCGTATAAATATAAAGGGAAATAATGCCGTTGAGCATTCCCCAAATGGCATTCTGCACCTGACGAATATCAATATTTGAAACAAACTCACCGTCATCAACACCTTTCCGGAGAATTTCAGAAACTATGCGGATATTTTCATTCGTGGTATGAATCAACTGTGTATTTTGATCTTCGGTCAGATTCATATTGTCGGCATGCAGCATAAATGTCATTAAAATTCTGAACAATTCATTATTATCCAGAAAAAAATCCACATAGTTACGGGCAAACATCAGGAGCAGTTCCGAAGCTTTTCCTTCCTGCCTGGCAAAATTTTCTACTTCTTTATGACGCTCTATATTGGCCGAAATCAGTATCTGGGTGTATATTTCTTCCTTACTGTCGAAATATAAATATATGGACCCCTTGCTGACTTCCGCTTTGGCGGCAATGAGATCGACGGTCACGGATTTAAAACCACGTTCAAAAAACAGTTTACGCGCGGCTTTCAGAATTGAATTTTTCCGATTTTCCTTTTCTTTTTTTCTTCTTTCTTCCGAGCTCAAAACAAATTCTCCTCTTTAAAGTAAGATGAAGACATGCTATGTAAAATTATATAAATTATTGTAAGCACTTGNNCTACCTTAGTTTTTCAAGCTGACGCATAATGCTTTCCAGGTCCGGGCGCTCATTAATGTCATGAACATCGATATATTGAATGATCCTCTTTTTATCGATGATGATGATGGCCCGCTCCGCTGTTCCGTCGGAGCGCAAGATACCATAACGGGAAGCAACGGCTCCGTGCGGCCAGAAATCGGAAAGGACCTCAAACCACAATTTGCCCATCTGGTTGGTCCAGGAATACAGCGTGGGAATATTATCCACGGTTATGCCCAGCAAAACAGCATCGTTTGCTTCGAACATTTCCTGAACAATATTATAACCGGGCCACTGATCGGAGCATACCGGCGTCCAGGCGGCGGGCACAAAAGAAAGCACGACATTTTTTTTACCGGTATAATCTTTCAGGGAAACTTTCTTGCCGCTGACCGCTTTAAGCGTAAAATCCGGCGCTTTCCCGCCAACTTTCACTTTTAAAACACTATCAACGGGTTTGAGCTTGCCTACCTGAAAAATATTTTCTTTATAAGCTTCGGACAGGGCAAGGGCGTTTGATGCAAAAAAACAGATAACAAACGTTGCGACCAGAATCTTTATTCTCATAACGGCCTCCTATCTGACATCCCCCAGTTTAACAACCTCGGCCAGAAACGCTTCGACATCTTCATGCGCGCCTAACCTGGAATAAACCACTTCCGGTTTTTTAGAACCATTTAACTTTACGGCCATAAAATAGGGTGTGCGGACTTCGCCAACAATCTGATGAATTTTAAAATCTCCATCGGGAATCAGCGGAAACGCTACCTTATATTTCTTTTTAAAAGTATTGACTTCAAACGGGGAATTGCCGGCGCCAATGCCGATAATCTTTATTTTATCCTTGAACCTGGGATTGTTCTCTATCAGACCGAAAAGCCGGTTAACATTGGGTGCGTCCTTCTGACAGTATGGACAATACATGCTGAAAATCTGGATAATCAACACCTGTCCCTTAACCTGATCCGGTGAAAACATCCCGGATCCGGAAAGGCCAAGGTATTTGAGTTCCCCCGAATCCGCAGGCTTTTGCAAGTTCATGGCGGGCAGTGTAGCGCCCACCTGCGGGGGCATATGGGAAGCGGCCCAAACGGTCATAGATACCCCCATCAGCATCATGCCGATGGTCATCATGGAAGTAACTTTCTTTTTCATGTTTTTTCTCCTTTTTTAATTGCGGGAAATTAAGTGATGCACTGCTTTTTCCAACCCGTCGAGTGACAACTCAAACATGGGAAAAATACCGGCAATCTGCTTGACTGTCCATGTGTAAAACCAGTGATCCTGCGATTGTGGATTGAGCCAGACAGCGTGACGAAAATTTTTGGACAGAAATTTCAGATGCTCCAGAGAAGACCGCGATTCGTTCTGGCCGACATAAATCGCTCCGCGGGGATCATTGAGTTCGTAAGGCGCCATCGACGCATCACCCACAATAATAAGCCGCGTTTCCGGATCGGAGCGGACAAATTCATCCACCCGCACCGGCTTTTTGTAACGCTGTGAATCCATCCAGACATTGGAATAAATGGTATTATGGAAATAGTAAATCTCCAGTTCCTTGAACTGAAACTGGGCGTAATGAAAGAGCACCTGCACAATCTCCACATACGGATCCATAGACCAGCCGCCGTTGTCGATCAGCAGCTTGACCTTCAGGCGGTCGGCCAACCTGCGGTCGAAAAC
>DFZJ01000047.1:0-1211 GCA_002382045.1 Syntrophaceae bacterium UBA4059 | reverse complement strand
CCGCCCGGATGCGTGCCGGAATGACCGGTAGGCGAGGCGCCGTGCGTGCCGATCCATTTATTGCCGCCATGATGGGCTTCGGTTTGTTCCTTAAGGATTTTCAAAAAATGCGCCACCAGCTCTTCGGGTGTCATCTTTTTGATCTGCTCTTCGGAAAGCCCCAGCGCCTGCGCCATGCCCTCCGGATCTTTGAGCCAATCGGAGAGCATCGCCTTGACCATATCAGAGAGTTCCCCTTCTGTTGGATCCACGTCCGTCATGCCGCGAAAAGCTACAGCGAATGCCTGATCGTAAATATCGAAATAGCGTTCACTTTTGACCAGCAGACTGCGCGTAACGCTGTAAAAGTCTTCCAGCGATGTAATCAGACCCATCCCCAGCGCTTTCTGCAGCCTGAGGAATGACGTAGGGGTTACGGGAATGCCTTTGTCTCGCAACGTATAGAAAAAATTAGCAAACATTCGATTTAACCTATTGATGCGATGCCAGGTAAAGGTCCGTGCTCTTTTTAAACAGTACGCCCAGAAAAGGAATTTTACCCGATTTCAGACTTTTAATCTGAAAATCCGGATCAGCCTGCAGCGCGCGCATCCAGTTGATCAATTCTCTCGTGGCGGGCTTCTTCTCGACACCGCGCACCTCCCGCAGACGATAGAACGCATCCATGCAGGCGGCGGTCAGGTCTTTGTTCAGATCGGGAAAATGCACGCTGATGATCTTGCGCATCATATCGTGGTCGGGAAAAGCAATATGATGAAAATTGCAGCGCCCCAAAAACGGATCGGATAAATCTTTTTTCGCGTTAGAGGTAATGATGATCACGGGCCGGTTTTTCGCTTTCACGGTGCGATCAACCTCCATGATATCAAACTGCATCTGATCGAGAATATCGAGCATGTCATCCTGAAAATCGGTGTCGGCCTTGTCGATTTCGTCAATGAGCAAAACCACTTTTTTTTCAGCCGCAAACGCCTGGCCGATCTTGCCCATCTTGATGTATTCTTCAATATTGCTGACGTCACGGCCGGAATCGGCAAATCGGCTGTCGTTAAGTCTGGTAAGCGTATCATACTGATAAAGAGCGTCGATCAGCTTCATGCTGGATTTAACATTCAAAATAATCAGCGGCATGCGCAGCGATTCGGCAATCGCGTGAGCCAGCATGGTTTTGCCGGTGCCGGGCTCGCCTTTGAGGAGGAGCGGCATTTCCA
>DFZJ01000045.1:16789-21364 GCA_002382045.1 Syntrophaceae bacterium UBA4059 | reverse complement strand
CTCTCCGACATCCCCAGAATTTCCGCAGCGCGGGTCTGGTTGTCCTCCGCCTTGATCATCGCCTCGCCGATGAGATGTTTTTCAAGCTCTTCGAGAGAGTCCCGAAGGGATCCTGATATTTTTTTATCTGATGAATCGGTGAATGAATCATGTTTGAAGGGCAGATCATTCACGGTCACATAGTCGTCTCTGGCGATGACAACGGCCCGTTCCATGATATTAACCAGTTCCCGCACATTACCCGGATAGTCATATTTCAGGAGCAGATCGCGTGCCTCCGCCGTCATACCCCGGATGTTTTTCGCGTTTTCTCTGGCAAATTGCTCCATGAAATGTTCGAGCAACGCGGGCAGGTCTTCTTTTCTTTCCCGAAGCGGGGGAATCGACATGGCCACAACTTTCAACCGGTAAAAAAGGTCTTCCCTGAACACCCCCTCTTTGACCTGCTCCTCCAGGTCACGATTGGTGGCGCTGATAATTCTGACATCCACAGAGATATTGGTATTACTGCCGAGACGCGAAATTTCGCGTTCCTGCAGAAAGCGCAACAACTTGACCTGAATGGCGGGACTCAGCTCGCCGATTTCATCAAGAAAAAGTGTGCCGCCGTCCGCTTCTTCAAAACGTCCGATGCGGCGGGAGCTTGCGCCGGTGTAAGCGCCTTTTTCATGGCCGAATAATTCACTCTCCAGTAAATTTTCCTGCAAGGCGCCGCAGTTTACCACAACAATGGGTTTATGAACCCGCGGGCTCAATTGATGAATGAGCCGCGCCAGGAGTTCCTTTCCCGTGCCGCTTTCACCCTGAATCAATACGGATGCCCGGCTGGGTGCGACCCGGCTGGCCATATTGATCAGCTCTACCATCTGAGCGCTTTTATAAATGATCTTTTCGGCCGTAACACCCTGTTTGCCCAGTTGCTCTTTTAAGAGTTCATTCTCCCGGATAAGCCCGCGGCGTTCCGCCACCCGGTCCACCAGGATCAGCAATTCCTCCAGTTCTATGGGTTTCGTGATGTAATCAATGGCGCCGACTTTAATGGCTTCCACGGCCGTTTCAATGGTGCCGTAAGCGGTAATGATGGCGACGTCGATTTCCTGGTTGATCCTTTTTATTTCCTTAAGAACGGCCAAACCGTCCATACCGGGCATTTTGTAATCCAGCAGGACCAAATCAAAATGCTTGCTGGAAACGGTTCCGATGGCTATTTCCCCATTTTCCGCCTCATCAACCCGATGACCTTCAGAGATCAGAAAATCACGCAGCATTTCCCGCTGGGAACGGCCGTCTTCAACAATCAGAATATTTAATTTCCGCATTCGCTGCATCCTTGGCGTCAGGCTTTATCGCTTATTTTTTCACTCGGCAAAATGATTTCAAAAGTGGTCCCTTCACCGTAGCGGCTGATGACGCGGATATCTCCGCCGTGACCGCGAATAATCTCCGTTGCCAGCGGGATTCCCAACCCCAGACCCTTTTCCTTGGTGGTGTATTCCGGGCTGAAAATTTTTTCAATTTCTTCCGCTGTCATGCCGCAGCCGGTATCGGAGATACTCACCAGAATATAATTTTTACTTTCCTTATCGACCGTAATCGTGATGGCGCCTTGATCGGCAATGGATTCCATGGCGTTTTTAATGAAGTTCAGGAATGCCTGCTGAAGTTTGTTAATGTCCATGGGAATGACGGCAGGGGAGAGCCGCCACTTTGTCTCCATCGTAATGCCCCGCGTCTTAGCCTCTTCCGAAATCAGACTGACGATTTTTTGCAGAACTTCCGTTACGGAGAAATCACGCAACTCCAGCCTTCTGCTTTTGGAGAAGGAAAGAAACTCTTCGATAATCCCGTTAAGCCTGCGGATTTCATCGCGGATCACACCGGAAAGATTTTGAAATTCGCTGGCTTTGACATCATCTGCGGGGATGCAATCCCTTTTCAAGCGCTGGGTCGCCATGCTGATGGCATTGAGCGGATTGCGGATTTCATGGGCGACACCTGCGGCCAACCGGCCTAAGGAAGAAAGACGTTCCGCCTTTTCCAGGCGGCGTTCCATCTCGATAATGCCGGCCAGATGACGGTTCTGATCGTGATAGAGCAGCCACATGGACAGGAGGGCAATGACCACCACCAGCAGCATGAAAACAAAAATATTCCGGCGGTTTTCAGCGATAATTTTGTCCATCGATCCGCGTTCCAGGCCAATCCGGACCATTCCCACAATCTTTTTCCCGGGCATATAGGGATGGTCCAGCATATAGGGAACAATCATATCAAGAATCTTGCTGTCCCGGTTATCAACCTTCCTGCTGAAGATTTTTTTACCCCTTTTCAAAACCTCTTGATAATTTAAATCTTTATCACTTAACCCAGCCGGCAATTTTCCGATGCCGCTTAACAGCTTTTTTTGATCATCAAAGATTTGCAGATAAATAATCCCGTGGCCTTCGCCCATCTTATTCACCGCTCTTTCCGCGGCAACCTTGAGGCTCCAGTACTGTCTTCCTTTTTTATCCAGGCCAAAAACAACAATTCCGCTTTCACCTTTGAGCTCTGTACCGATAAAGCCAATATCCTGTTTAATGCGTATTTTTTCCAACAATTCAATCGTGGTGGCCTTGCGTCCATTGACATACAGATCGCTTTGGCTCAACCCATCCGTTTTAAGGGGGCTGCTTTGATAAACAGCATTACCGTCCCGGCGGAGTACGGCAACATACCAGAAGTTGTTATCAGCCGCAAATTCGCTGAGATAGGAATTGTTGACCATTTTTTTCTTCCATTGCTCATCAATTTTTTGACCCAATGCAGTAATGGCTTCAAAAACGAGTTTTATGGAATAAAGCGATTCTGCTTCTTTGGCCGATTTCAAATTGGGTGGTATTTTTCCCTTTGCGGCAGCAATGCTTTTGAGATTATCTTCCGTCTGGCTCAGCATGACATTTATGGTTGTCAAGGCCTGATCTTCCAGGAATCCAACCAGGTTGGTTTCGCTGCGACGGATATCCAGAAAACCCATAATCAAAATCAAGGCAACCAGAATTGCTGAAACAATCCCGACGGCCAGAGGCTGAATAAAATTTCTATTTAAAGTATGGGCTCCCAGCCTGACAATGGTTTCTTTCTTTTTAAAAAATATCATAATATCCTTATCTTATGGAAACAAAACGGGAGCTTTTACAATTTTCTCGTTTTGCTGGTCATCTTAAGCTTTTCACCGGAAAAGTCAACGATAAACACCAGCCAATCCGACATTTTTGTCGAACGATAGACAAAAATTAGTTTTCGCATATATACTTGTTATTATTTGATTATTTATATTGCTTGGAAATTCACCCGACATTTATTGCCGGATACGCTTTTACGCAGGACAGGAAACAAAAGGCTTTAAATGATAAATATATATCAATATCAATAAGTTAAAGTTTTTAACCAATTATGGCACAATATCTGCTAAGATATAAAGCGGAAATGAAAGATATTAAGTGTCGACTAAAAAATTTACGGGCATGATTAGCCGACAGCAAAATAAACCAGGAAGGCATTAAAACCTTCACTCTTCTCTCCTCGGGAGGCTCCAACCAAGCCTCCCTTTTTTTATGGCTTTTTTACGCCTTTATCCTTCGAGTCATTTTTCAGACGTCGCCAGACATTAACTCTTTCCTTGATGGTCTTTTCAAAACCGGCATCCGTCGGCTGATAAAGTACTTTCCCCTGAAGCTTTTCCGGCAAATACTCCTGCGCGACAAAAGCATCCTGATAATCGTGCGCGTATTGGTAATCTTTTCCGTAATCCAGCTCTTTCATCAATTTGGTCGGCGCATTACGAATGTGCAGCGGCACGGGAAGATAACCGGTTTTATGGATCAGTTCTTTGGTCTGGCCGTAGCCGACATACAGAGCATTGCTTTTGGGCGCCACCGCCAGATAGACGGCCGCCTGCGCCAGCGCCAACTCGCCTTCCGGCAGGCCGATGAAATGAAATGCCTGCTGGGCGGCGATCGTCAGCATGAGGGCGTGCGGATCGGCATTACCGATATCTTCGGAAGCAAAGCGCACCATACGACGCAAAATATAAAGCGGGTCTTCTCCGGCAGTAAGCATTCGTCCCAGCCAGTAGAGTGTTGCGTCCGGGTCTGAGCCGCGCATGCTTTTGTGAAATGCCGAGATCAGATTGTAATGTTCTTCGCCGTCTTTATCGTAGAGAAGGGCTTTTTTCAGCAGGGCTTCCTCGGCGAATTTGGCCGTAATCACTCTTTCCTCCGCAGGCAGCGATTGGACCATGGAAGCCACCGCCTCCAGGTTGTTGAGTGCGCTGCGGGCGTCGCCGTCGGAAAGGCGGACAATAAAACGGATCGCTTCGTCATCAGCTTTGATAGCGAATTTACCGAGACCTCTTTGCTGATCGGTCAGGGCACGCTTTAGAATGGCCATCAGATCTTCTTCTGTAAACTGTTTGAGCAGCATCACGCGCGTCCTGGATAACAATGGTGCGATGACCTCAAAGGAAGGATTTTCCGTCGTTGCGCCGATCAGGGTGATGAGCCCGCTTTCCACGTGGGGCAGGAAAGCATCCTG
>DFZJ01000045.1:7317-16752 GCA_002382045.1 Syntrophaceae bacterium UBA4059 | reverse complement strand
GGCTAAAATACGCGCCAGCGTTGTTTTGCCTACACCTGGCGGCCCCCAGAAAATCATCGAGAAAAGTTTATCTTCCGCAATGGCGCGCCGGAGCAAGGTCCCTTCGCTTATCAGATGAGGCTGACCGATATAGTCGGCAAGCTTCTGCGGTCTCATTCTTTCAGCCAGCGGCGCCGTTTCCAGGGCGTCGCCTTCAGTTCCCAGGCTGAACAGATCCAGATTCTTCATGTCTGCCTCTTCACTTTTTCAATCATTTCAATAATGCTGGATACTTTATCCTTCGGTTCAGCGCCCGTGAAGCGATTCCATTCATCGGACGTCAAGCCCTCTTTGAGCAACGCCTCCACATCAAAAGACCTGAACCAGCATTGCATAATCCGTGCGCAGGGCAGATCGTCCGCCTCTCTCAGGCAGTAGGCAAAAGTCATTTCGTCGCCCAGTTTCGGGCAGCGGGTTAATTGATGGTCGTGATCTGTTTTCATTGCACTTCAGCTTGTCGAAAAAAAGAAAAGCCGTCAAGAAATATGTTTTCCTGACGGCTTTTAGAAAATCATTTATTAACTCGATTACGGCTTCGGGAAATCTTTGATGGCATTCAGCGCACGATCAATTTCATGATCGGGCAGTTCGTAAGCCTCCAGTTTTCCGGAAAGATAGGCGTCATAAGAGGCCATATCCACCAGGCCGTGACCGCTCCAGTTAAAGAGGATCACTTTTTCCTTGCCTTCCTCTTTGGCGCGCATCGCTTCATCGACGACAGCGGCCAAAACGTGATTGGTTTCCGGCGCGGGGATGAAGCCTTCCGAACGCGCCCATTTAACACCCGCATCAAAGGTTTTTAACTGATCGTACGCTCTGGGTTCAATGAATTTTTCCCGGACCAGGTGGCTGACGATGGGGGCCATGCCATGGTAGCGCAAGCCGCCTGCGTGAATAGGCGCGGGAACATAATCGTGACCCAGCGTGTACATCGGGAGCAGCGGTGTGGTTCTGGCCAGATCGCCGAAATCATAAGCAAACGGGCCTTTGGTCATACTGGGGCAGGAAGTGGGTTCCGCACCAACCACTTTCACCTGCTTACCGTTTATTTTATCGCAAACATATGGTGTTGCAATACCGGCAAAATTACTGCCGCCGCCGCAGCAGCCCATGACCACATCGGGATAGAGGCCGAGCTTCTGCATCTGCTTTTGCGCCTCCAGTCCGATAATCGACTGATAGAGCAGCACATGATTCAACACACTGCCCAATGCATATTTCGTGTCCGGGCTTGTGACACAGTCTTCAATAGCTTCGCTGATCGCGATGCCCAGCGAGCCGGGGGAATCGGGGTATTGGGCCAGAAAATCTCTACCGGATTGCGTCAGATTGCTGGGGCTCGGGATGCATTCGGCTCCCCAGGTATTCATCATCATCCGACGATAGGGTTTCTGTTGGTAACTGACTTTGACCATGTAAACGCGACACACCAGATCAAACATCTTGCAGGCCATGGACAAAGCCGAGCCCCACTGACCGGCGCCTGTTTCCGTGGTGATCCGCTTGGTACCGGCCACCTTGTTGTAATAGGCCATCGGAATGGCGGCGTTGGGTTTATGCGATCCGGCCGGGCTGACCCCTTCGTTTTTATAATAAATCTGCACCGGGCAGCCCAGCAGTTTTTCGAAATTACGCGCGCGGTAAAGGGGAGAGGGACGCCACAGCAAATACTTTTGCAGCACTTCATCGGGAATATCAATCCAGCGCTGAGTAGAAACTTCCTGTTCGATGATGTTCATGGGGAAAATAGCAGCCAGATCGTTGGCGGTGACCGGCTGGCCGGTGCCGGGATGCAGAGGCGGTTTCATCGGCGTGGGCAAATCCGCCATAATGTTGTACCATTGTCTGGGTATTTCGTGATCTTCTAATATTGTTTTGACCTGTTCCATATACGCTCTCCTTAAAAAAATATTTATACGGTGCTTCCATCCATTCCAGCGGGTGATCCTCTGGCAAACCGGGTCTAAAAAAAATGCCATGGTTTTTTCTTCCCATGGCATTTCGATACGCTTGCGAGTCATGGGAAGAAGCTTCCCTGCCCATGCTCGATATTAAAAGGAGCTTATGGGCAGACACTTTTTGTCTGCCACCACCAGTTTTTGTTGAAAATATTTGCCGGCATCTGCTTCAATCAACCCTCTGTGTGATTGGTTGAATGCGTAGCATAGCCGGAAAAGCCTTGTCAAGGCGAAAATATGAAAAATTAAGAGATTGCTGACTTTCTTACGGGCCTTTTCTTTTTCCCCATCGCTGCCGGTTTGATGCTCTTCTTCGGCAAGGTTTTCGCCTTCTTCCGCGAGGCCGAAAGCGGTTTTTCTTTCGCCGGTTCCAGCGCCAGTTTAACCACGTCCAGCATATCGGTCATAAAGTGAAACGTTATATTCTTCTGCACATTGGCCGGAATATCTTCAATGTCCTTGCGGTTCCATGCGGGCAATAGAATGGTTTTAATGCCCGCCCGGTAGGCCGCCAGCACTTTTTCCTTGATGCCGCCGACCGGCAGCACCGCGCCGCGCAGCGTGATCTCTCCGGTCATGGCCAATTGCTTTTTGACCTTGCGATTGGTGATCAGAGACATCAGGGCCGTGAGCATCGTCACACCCGCCGAAGGCCCGTCCTTGGGTGTCGCACCCGCCGGAACATGGATATGAATATCCACATTTTCAAAGAAATCCGGGTCCACGCCCAGTTCCCTGGCATTGGTACGGATGAAGCTTAAGGCCGCCGTGACGGATTCCTTCATGACGTCGCCCAACTGACCGGTCAGCGTCAATCCTTTCTTGCCCTTCATGGCCGTGGCTTCAATAAAGAGCACGTCGCCGCCCACCGGCGTCCAGGCCAGCCCGATGGCGATGCCGGGTTTGGTGATGCGCGCATCAATATCCGTCGGAACGCGCACCGGTCCAAGATACTTGTGAATGTCTTTTTCCGACACGGTTTTGGATTTGAGGCTGCCTTCGGCAATCTGCGCCGCGACGCCCCGGCAGGCGTTGGCAATTTCACGCTCCAGATTACGCACGCCCGCCTCCCGCGTGTACCCGGAGATCATGGCGGAAAGCGCCCTGGTTGTCAGTCTGAACTGAGACGAAACCAGACCGTTTTCCGTCAACTGCCTCGGAATCAGATATTTTTCGGCAATTTTTACCTTTTCCTCCTGTGTGTAGCCGCTGAGTTCAATGACTTCCAGGCGGTCGAGCAGAGCCGGTGGAATCGTATCGAGCATATTGGCCGTCGCGATGAACAAGACCTTGGACAGATCAAAAGGCACATCCAGGTAATGATCGGTAAAACTGTTGTTCTGCTGCGGATCCAGAACCTCCAGCAGCGCCGACGAAGGATCCCCGCGGTAATCATTGCCGAGTTTATCGATTTCGTCGAGCATGAAGACGGGGTTGTTGGATTCCGCGCGCCTCAGCGCCTGAATGACGCGGCCCGGAAGCGCGCCGATATAGGTGCGGCGATGCCCGCGGATTTCCGCCTCGTCGCGCACGCCCCCCAGGGCGATGCGCACAAACTTGCGCCCGAGAGAACGCGCAATGGAATGCCCCAGCGATGTTTTGCCCGTACCGGGAGGCCCGACAAAGCAAAGAATCGGCCCCTTGGAATCGGGTTTGAGCTTGCGCACGGCCAGATATTCAATGATGCGCTTCTTCGGTTTGGAAAGCCCGTAGTGATCTTCATCCAGAATCCGGCGCGCCTTGGCGATATCCAGATTGTCCGTGGTGGCCAGATGCCAGGGCAATGCCGTCACCCAGTCCAGATAGGTTGATGAAACCGTGTATTCCGCGGAGGACGGATTCATGCGCGACAACCGTTCCAGTTCACGCATCGCTTCTTTTTTAGCTTCTTCAGGCAGTTGAGCCTCTTCGATCTTCTTGCGATACTCATCCGTCTCCACGACGTTTTCATCCGTTTCGCCCAATTCCTGTTTGATAGCCTTCATCTGCTGGCGCAGATAATATTCCCGCTGGTTTTTGTCGATATCGTCCTTGACCTTGGTCTGAATTTTATTGCCCAGTTCGAGCACTTCCATCTGGTGATTGACCAGGCGGGTCAGCTCTTTGAGACGCTCTTTGACGTCGGCCGTATCCAGCACTTTCTGCTTTTCCTCCACCGGCGCATTCACGATCGACGCGATCAAATCGGCAAGGGTTCCGGCTTCGGTGATGGACTTGGCCATGGGGCCAAACTCCGGCGGCAGAAAAGGCGACAGCTTCAGAATACGGTCGAACAGCGACAGCAAATTGGCCATCAAGGCTTCGGTTTCTATATCTTTAACGTCTTTTTCTTCCAGCAGGTTGATGCGCGCCTGCTGATAAGGTTTGCCTTCCACAAGTTCCTCAATCGAAAAACGGCTGATCCCCTGCAAAAGCAGCTGTGTGTGGTTTTCAGCGGTCTTGGCCATTTTGATAATGACCGCGCACGTCCCCACCGCATGCAGATCATCTTTCGCATACTGATTGAGCGCGTCCGGCGCCTTTTTCAACATGACAAGCCCCACCAGCCTGTCCTTGGTCATGGCTTCATCCACCAGTGCCGACGCGCTGCCCGTCACTTCCAGCGGGATCATGGTTTTGGGAAACACCAGCACATTATGCAGCGGAAGAATCGGAATCACTTCCGGAATATTGTAATTATTTTTATTTTCAGACCCGTTTTGCTGAGTCATCGTAACCTCCTGTTGTTGTCGAGCGAAAAACCCGCTACTTCGTTAAAGTGACCGACACGTGATGCGCTTTGTGAACCGGCATTTTATTCATTCTCACCATGAGGATGCCGTCGGCATAAGTTGCCACGGCGGATTGCCCGTCGACCGGCGCCGGCAGGGCAACGTTTCTTTCGAAATAGCCGTGTGGAATTTCCGCCTGGCAGTAGCGGGCATTTTTCAAAAGTTGAATCGCCTTGCGAATTCCGGCGATTTTAATTTTATGCCGGTTAACCTCGATGTGGAGTTCATCCTTATTAAGTCCCGCCATGTCCGCAAGTACAATGACCTCGTCCGCCGATTCATACACATCCATGTTGGGACGCCAGATGCACTGGTAATTTTTAAAGGCCGGACGCACCAGATGAAAAACCTCATCCACTGCTTTTTGAAATTCATCTTCAAAATTACTGCCGAAATTAATTTTCACATAAGTCATTTCCGCCGCCCCTTGGATCATTTTTTTATACTTGAGAAATTATAATGATTCGATGATGATTTGTAAAGCCTGCCCTTCAACATCAGGACATTATGAAGAAATCACCTTATTTGCCCGGCGCGGATACGGGTGGCGGAATTCGTCAAAAAAATAGCTGGTTAAATGAATGATATTTTGTTATGAAAAGCGCGCTTTATGAAATAAATTAATGCGATGGACATCCCTTCAGTAAAGAATAGTTTGATTCTATCCGATACTACTTCACCTCGATGACCCATAAGAAAGAGAAAAATGAAAAAAGATCATTTAAGAAATGTTGCTATTATTGCCCATGTTGACCATGGGAAAACCACGCTGCTCAACGCCATGCTCAAGCAAACCGGCATTTTCCGCGCCAACCAGGCGGTGGAAGACCGTGTGATGGATTCCATGGCTCTGGAAAAGGAACGCGGCATAACCATCGCGGCCAAGAACACCGCGGTGGACTATAACGGCGTCAAAATCAACATTGTCGATACTCCCGGCCATGCCGATTTCGGCGGCGAAGTCGAACGCAGCCTCAACATGGTGGACGGCGCGATGCTGCTGGTCGATTCCAGTGAAGGCCCGCTGCCTCAAACCCGCTTTGTGTTGAAAAAAGCATTGGCATTGCATCTGCCGATCATTCTGGTCATCAATAAAATTGACCGCCCCGACGCCCGCATTGAGGAAGTGATCAACGAGACGTATGATCTTTTTATTGATCTGGGCGCCGAAGAGCATCAAATCGAATTTCCGATACTTTATACCAATTCCAAGATCGGCGTCAGTCACAAAAAACCGGGCGACGACAGTTCCGATCTTCAGCCGCTTCTGCAGGCCATTATTGATGCCATCCCGGCCCCGGAGGGCGATGATGAGGCCAATACGCAATTTTTAGTCACCAACCTGGATTATGATCCCTATGTCGGGCAGATTGCCGTCGGCCGCCTGCAGGCCGGAAAGCTGGAAATGAACAAGCTCTACAGTCTTTGCGCGAAGGAAAGAATTGTGGGCGGCGTGAAACTGTCCGCCCTTTATGAGTTTCATGGACTGGCTAAAAAACCGGTCACGGTCGCGGAGTCGGGCGACATTCTGTCGCTGGCCGGTGTGGAAAATGTCACCATCGGCGATACGATTTCGTCGCTGGAAAATCCGCAGCCCCTGCCGCGTTTGATCGTGGATGAACCGACCGTGTCCATGGTGTTTTATGTCAATAACGGTCCCTTTGCCGGAACGGAAGGCAAATATCTGACATCGCGTCATTTGCTGGAACGGCTGGAGAAAGAATCCCTGCGCAATGTGGCGGTCAAGATCAAAAAACTGGAGCGAACCGATGCCTTTGAAGTCTGCGGGCGCGGCGAATTGCAGATGGCGGTGCTCATTGAAACGATGCGTCGTGAAGGCTATGAGCTGATGGTGTCGAAACCCCAGGTCATCACCAAAATGCAAGACGGCAAAACCGTCGAGCCGCTGGAAAGATTATTTTTAGATATCCCCGAAGACTATGTGGGGAAAATCACGGAAAAGCTGTCCATTCGCAAAGGCCGGCTGGAAAGTCTGGTCAATAAAGGCAGCGGCCGGGTCAGCATGGAGTTTCTGATTCCCTCCCGCGGCCTGATCGGTTTCCGCAGCCAGTTTTTAACCGATACCAAGGGCGGCGGCGTGATGAACTCGCTTCTGGAGGATTATGCGCCGTGGTTTGGTTCGATTCCCCAGCGCAGCACAGGCGTACTGGTCGCCGATCGCGCCGGACGAGTAACCTCTTATGCCAGCTTCGCCATGGATGATCGGGGGGAAATGATGGTGGAGGTCGGCACGAATGTTTACGAAGGCATGGTCGTGGGCGAACGCAACCGTACGCAGGACATCAACGTCAACATCGTCAAGGAAAAGAAACTGACCAACATGCGGGCGTCCACGTCGGATGCTACCATTATTTTGCGGCCGCCGCGTCTGTTTTCGCTGGATCAGGCCATCGAGTTTATCGCCGAAGACGAGTTGGTGGAAGTCACGCCGCAAAGCGTGCGCCTGCGCAAAATGGAACTCTCCGCCACCCGCCGTCAGATGAAAGCGCACAAGGACGAATAGTCGGCCACGGTATGAGCATGAATGATAACGGCAAAACAAAGCAACAACTTATCAAAGAACTGGCCACTATGCGCCGGCGCGTCAGTCAACTGGAAGAATCGGAAGCAGGTTGTCAACACAGAGAGGACGCGCTACGGGAAAGCGAAAAACTCCAGAATGCCATCTTGAACAATGTTGGCGCCTACATTTACCTCAAAGACACACAATACCGCTACACGTATGTGAATAACAAAGTATGCCGGTTATTCGGCTTTAAAGAGAACGAAATTATCGGGAAAGATGATTCCAGCTTTTTCAGCGCTGCCTCCGTTAGTGAGATTATGGAAAGCGACCGTCGTGTTATTGAACAGGGAGAAACGGTGACGCGCGAAGAGACTGATCTAACCTCATCGGACAACTTGCCGCGCACCTACTGGGCGGTTAAACTTCCGATCAAGGATTCATCGGGAAATATTAACGGCCTGTGTGGCATATCCACGGATATTACGGGACTCAAACGCACGGAAGAGGAATTGCGGCGTCTTAATCATGTTCAATCCCTGATACTGGACAACAGCATCATGGGGATCGCCTTCGTGCGTCACCGTATCTTTGAATGGGTGAATTCGAGGCTGTCCAATATGCTTGGCCTGCCGCTGGACCGGGTGCAAGGTTTCAGTGTTCGACTCCTGTATGCGTCAGATAAAGATTACGAAGATCAAGAACGTGAAATCTATCCGGCTTTAAGTAGAGGAGAATGGTTCGAGAGCAAGCTTGCCGTGCATCGTCCCGATGGAAATGCCTTCACGGGCTGGATTATCGGGAAAGCCCTTAATCCATCCGCCCCGAATGAGGGGTCCATCTGGATTCTGGAAGACATCACCGACCGTAAACGGATGGAAGAAAATCTGCGCGAAAGTGAAGCAAAATATCGGTTGCTCGTGGACAACTCGTATGATTTGATCTGGACGCTAAATGCAGATGGCGTGTTCACCTATGTTTCTCCTTCATGGAAACGGATCCTCGGGTATGAGCCATCCTACATGATTGGCAAGTCGTTCCAACCGCTTGTTCATCCCGATGATGTTGATCTTTGCAACAAATTCCTTCTGCAAACAATCCAACTCAGAAAACAAATACCAGGCCTGAGATACCGGGTCTTGCGAGCCGACGGCGCCTGGCGGTGGCATGAAGCAAGCGGCACCCCTGTCTTTGGTCCGGATGGATCTTTTGTTTCTTTTGTTGGTGTTTCCCGGGACGTCAACGACCGCAGGCAGATGGAGGAGTCGTTGAAACGATCGGAAAGCCAACTTTCCAGCATTATCGAGTTTCTGCCGGATGCAACTTTTGTTATTGATCTGGACGGAAAAGTCATCGCCTGGAACTTGGCTATTGAACAAATGACCGGGGTAAGTAAAGAAAACATGCTCGGACAGGGAGACCATGCCTATATGATTCCCTTTTATGGCGAGCGACGGCGGCACGTGATGGATCTCATCGATGCCAGCGATCCCGACCTCGAATCCCTGTACCGCTATGTGCAAAGAAAAGGCAACACGCTTTATGCGGAAGCTTATACGAAATCCATGTGTGGCGGTAAAGGGGCTCACCTCTTCGTAACAGCGGCGCCGCTCTTTGATAATCTGGGCAATCGTGTCGGCGCCATCGAGTCGATCCGCGACATCACCGACCGCAGGAAAGCCGAGGAAAAATACAGGGGCATTTTCGAGAATGCCGTCATGGGTATATTTCAGGCCACGCCCGATGGTCATATCATCAGCGCCAACCCCGCGTTTGCCCGTATTCTTGGATATGATTCTCCGGAGGAGGTCGTCCGTGAGGTGACCGATATGATCCGGCAGGTTTATGCTGCTCCCCGGCAACACGCTGATTTAATGCACGTTATGGATGAACAGGGAAGAATTCTGGGACAGGAAATTCAGCTTTTGAAGAAAGACGCGAACGCTGTTTTTGTTTATGCCTCGGGACGCGCTGTCCGGGACGGTACGGGAAAGTTTCTGTATTATGAAGGGACCATTCAGGACATCACGGATCGCAGGCGTCTTGAATCCCAACTGAGGCAGGCGCAAAAGATGGAGGCGATCGGCACACTGGCCGGAGGCGTCGCTCATGATTTCAATAATATTCTGGCGTCCATGATGGG
>DFZJ01000045.1:0-7229 GCA_002382045.1 Syntrophaceae bacterium UBA4059 | reverse complement strand
GATCAAACAGCAAATTACCCATGAAGAGACCTATGTCCTGGCTGATCCGACACAGATTCATCAGATTATTATGAATCTGTGCACCAATGCCGCCCATGCGATGCGGGAAAAAGGCGGGTTACTTGATATTCATCTATCCGAGATCGAAATTCTTCATCCGGAGCAATCCTCGCATCCTGATTTACCGGCCGGGTCTTATGTGCAGTTGTCCGTCCGGGATACCGGCCACGGCATAGACGCCGCCATTCAGGACAAGATATTCGATCCGTTCTTCACCACGAAAAAAGCCAAAGAGGGCACCGGTCTGGGACTGTCCGTTGTTTATGGTATTGCGAAGAGTTGCGGCGGTGCAATCGATGTTCAAAGCACCGTAGGACAAGGCGCGACCTTTACGATTTATCTGCCGCGCATCCATCCCGCAAGCCATACTGAAGAGACGATCCGGGTGGAAGTTGATTTGCAGGGGAATGAGAGGATCCTTTTTGTCGATGATGAAGAAGCGCTGGTTAGCATGGCGCAAGCCTTTTTTGAATCTCTGGGCTATTCGATTACGGCGACCGTCAGCAGCGCTGAGGCGTTTCGTCTGTTCCGGAAAAAACCTGACCAATTCGATCTGGTGATTACCGACATGACCATGCCGGAAATGACCGGTGCGGAACTTGCCAGGGCGCTTTTGAAGATCCGTCCGGATCTTCCGGTTATTCTATGCACAGGATACAGCGATGCCATAAACAAGGTGGAAGTGAAAAAACTGAATATCCGGGAATTTATTTTGAAACCTGTTTCCTTGCATGATCTGGGATTGCGGGTTCGGCGCGTATTGAAAGGTGAAACTTATTATGGGTGATGTCATGGCTGAAATCTTGATCATTGATGACGACGAATTGTTTTGTGAGCTGTTATCGAATGCCTTCACCGATGATGGACATAAGGTTGATTGCGCACATACTCTGAAGTCGGGACTGCGCCTTGTTTCCAAGCGTTATTTTGATATTGTTTTTCTGGATGTACGCCTGCCGGATGGCAACGGATTGGATAAATTAACCGAGATTCGTGACTCGGCCTCAGCGCCGGAAGTCATTATTCTGACCGGCGCCGGGACGCCCAACGGCGCGGAATTAGCCATCAAGAGCGGTGCGTGGGATTATATACAGAAACCGTCAACTATCAGCGCCATGACCCTTCCTTTGATTCGGGCGCTGCAATACCGTGAAGAAAAATTAAAGAAAAAACCATCCGCCGTCCTGAAGATGGAGGGCATTATTGGAAGCAGTTCCAGAATGAAAGCCTGTCATGATCTGGTGTCGGAGGCGGCATCGTGCGACGCCAGTGTATTAATCACCGGCGAAACAGGCACTGGCAAGGAGCTTTTTGCGAAAGCCATTCATGAAAACAGCCCTCGCGCCTCCCGCAACTTTGTCATTGTCGATTGCGCCTCCCTGACGCCGAGCCTAACCGAAAGCACGCTTTTTGGATGTGAGAAAGGCGCCTACACGGGCGCCGATTACAGCCGTGACGGTCTCATCAAGCAGGCCAACGGTGGGACTTTGTTTCTGGATGAAATCGGGGAACTTCCACCGTCGATCCAAAAGAGTTTTCTCAGGGTTCTTCAAGAACACCGCTTCCGTTCCCTGGGCGGCGGAAAAGAAATAGAAAGTGATTTTCGGTTAATCGCAGCCACGAACCGTCATCTTGACCAAATGGTCATGGACGGTTTGTTTCGCGAAGATCTTTTTTTCCGTATTCGTTCTATGACGCTGGAGGTTCCGCCCTTGCGGGAACATCTCAATGATCTGATCGAGATTGCCGCTTATCATGCGGCGAGAATCTGTAAGCGCAGCCACATGGAGCCCAAAAAACTATCATCGGATTTTGTGGAAGCCTTGCGTTCCTATACCTGGCCGGGTAATGTCCGGGAACTGGTCAATGCTGTTGAACGGGCTATTGCCGCCGCTCTGTCCGCGCCGACGCTTTTTGCCAAGCATCTGCCCAGTGCGATTCGGGTGAAACTGGCACAGCTCAAGGCGTTTGGAGCGATGTCCGGCAAGGATGGGCCGGATGTTGGTGTGCCGGCTAAACTTCCCCTGCTGAAGGTTTTTCGTGAAGAAATGTATTCAAAAGCAGAAGAAAAATATTTGCAGCAGCTGATCCTGTCCTGCCACGGGGATATTTCGGAAGCCTGCCGGATGTCCGGTCTTGGCCGAGCGCGTCTCTATGAAATTTTAACGAAGCATCATATGAAATTATCAAATTAATGCCTGAATAATCTGGAGAAACCAGACAAACTCTGCTTTTTACAGACGGATTCTCTTTTCATCCAGCCCCCTCGTTTACCCCAACTAGCCGGAATCATTTCGATAGGCATGAATGATCTTTTTGGCACACATACTGCTCTAACATTTTTCCGTGTGAACTCTATCAAGATGCGAGATGACCATCATGTCCGTCATTTTATATTTACCGAAAAAAGAAAAATCAGAAGAGCATTTGCTTCGGATTATCCAAAAAGCGATTCCTGATCAGGTCATTGAAATATGTTCTTCGATCAGGGAGCTGTCGGATCGATTACACCAGCCCATGCCGGATGTCCGTGTGGCCGTTCTTTATGCCGCAAACCGCGCAGAGTTGATGGAGATCATTTATCTTAACGATCTTTTGGGCGAACTGAAGGTTGTGCTGGTCCTGCCGGACAGTGATCCGGATGTTCTGGAAAAAGCGTACATTTTGTGCCCGCGTTTTATTGCGGTGGCAGAGAGTGATTTTGTGCATTTGGGCAGTGTTCTGAAAAAAATGACGGATTTATATGGCAAGGCGCATGGCGCCTGAAAAGGAAAATAAATAAATAACTTTAATTCATAAACAAGGAGGCAGGTCGTATGGGAAAAAAATCTTTACGTTTTAAAATGATATTGGGCGGCATCATTGGTGTGCTTGTGCCTTTGCTGGTGGTTGGTGTTTTTTCCGCGCTTAAGGCCAGCAGTGCGCTGGAAGAATCGGCGCAGTCGCAATCGATGGAAGTGGCCAAGGGTCTGGCGAACATGGCGAATCTGTTCGTGCAGGAAGAAATGAAAATTGCCGCACAGATCGCCGCGAACAATTCGGTCATTGAAGCTGCCGTAAAGAATGCGCAGGGCGCAAAAGACGGCGCGGAAGCCGCGAAAGCTGGGGTGGAACTGACGGCTTTGATCCAACAAAGCGGTAATGAATATGAAACAATTTTTATTGCCGGCGCCGATGGGAAAGTTTTTGCCGATGGTGTTAATGGCACGTACAAAGGCATCGATCTTTCCGATAGAGAATACGTGAAAACGGCAAAATCCGGCAAAGTAAATAGCGGAAACGTTATCCTGTCGAAAGTCACAGGCAAGCCCGTGCTGATGTCCGGCGCACCCGTCTATTCGAAATCAAAGGAGCTGATCGGTGTTGTCGGAACAGCCGTCAATACGGACTTTCTGGTGGAAAAAGTGGCCGGCACCAAACTGGGGAAAACCGGCTATGGCTTTGCCATTGACAAAACAGGTCTGATCATTGCTCACCCGAATAAAGATTTGATCCTTAAGCTGAATACTACGCAAGAGGAAGGGATGAAGGGGTTTGCTACTCGCATGGTTGCGGGTCAGACAGACGCTGAGCCATACATATTCAAGGGGGTGAAGAAAATGGCCGGTTTTGCGCCGGTTCCCCTGGCCGGCTGGGGTATCGGCATCACCCAGGATTACGGCGAATTTATGGCGCCTGCCTATCACATCGCATGGGTTATCTTCATTATCGGCGTTGTTTTTCTGGTTGTTGCCGTGGTGGCTGTTTCTTTCTTTGCCCGGGGTATTGCGCTGCCGATCGGTCAGGTTGCCAATGATCTGGGAGACGCTTCCGAACAGGTAGCGGCGGCATCGTCGCAGGTGGCGGCTGCCAGCCAGAGTCTGGCCGAAGGCGCATCCGAACAGGCCTCTGCTCTGGAAGAAACGTCTTCGTCATTGGAAGAGATGTCCTCCATGACGAAACAAAACGCGGATAACGCCGGCCAGGCGAAAGCCCTAATGGGCGAAGCAAAGCAGATTGTGGATAAAGTTGGTGATCAGATGCATCGCATGGTGACGGCCATTCAGGAAGTGACCAAGTCCAGCGAAGAGACGGGGAAGATCATCAAAACCATCGATGAAATCGCCTTTCAGACCAATCTGCTGGCGCTGAACGCCGCGGTGGAAGCAGCTCGCGCCGGAGAAGCAGGCGCAGGATTCGCGGTCGTGGCTGATGAAGTGCGCAATCTGGCCATGCGGTCGGCGGAAGCAGCGAAAAACACATCCAGCCTCATTGAGAATACGATTGTCACGGTGAAAAACAGCCGTGATCTGACCGAGCAGACCCAGGAAGGCTTCAAGGAGAATGTGGCCATTTCCGGTAAGATAGGTCAGTTGATTGATGAAATTGCCGCAGCATCCAGCGAACAGGCTCAGGGAATCGGTCAGATCGGCAAGGCCGTGGCGGAAATGGACAAGGTGGTGCAGCAAACAGCGGCGAATGCCGAAGAGTCGGCCAGCGCAGCAGAAGAAATGAATGCTCAGGCCGTGCAAATGAATGGATATGTAGCAAATCTGTTGACCATTGTTGATGGCGATGCGGCCCAGCAGTCGGCGGGCAATGATGAAAAACCGGCTGTGCAAAAAACGGGTAAGCCGATGATCAAGAAGTTACTTCATGCCGGATCGGATATTTTGAAACAGGGCAAACCGGTTCGCTCGCAGCCTGCTGTTGGCATGGCCAAAGGCGATTTTAAAGATTTTTAATAAAAAATACTGGAGCGGGGGCGTTGTTTCCACCCGCCTCAGTTGATGGTTGGTTTTGGACGGGAGGTTAAATAAAATGCAGGCAGCAGCAATGAACATAGAAAAAGATTTTTTTGATCAACAGGTCAGTCGTGAGGGGAAGTACCTGACGTTCGCCCTGGCGGGCGAGGAGTATGGCATCGGGATTTTAAAGGTAAAAGAGATTATCGGATTAATGACGATTACACCAGTGCCACAGACGCCGGAGCATATCAAAGGTGTCATCAATCTGCGCGGCAAGGTGATACCGGTTGTGGATCTGCGCCTGAAGTTCGGCATGGAGCGCGTGGAATCCACGGAACGCACGTGCATTATTGTCACCGAAATCGCTACCGGCGGCCATAAAATATTTATGGGGATCGTGGTGGATTCCGTATCGGAAGTGCTCAATATCAAAATGGCGGAGATTGAGGATACCCCGAGCTTTGGATCAAATCTGGACACGGCTTATATTCTCGGGATGGCCAAGATAGGTCAGTCGGTAAAAATCCTTCTGGATATCGACAAGGTCATGAGGAACGAAGAAATCAGCCAGCTTTCTGCGGCGGCTGTCTGAATATAAAAAAACAGCAGCGGCATGGGCCGCTGCTGTTTTGCCGATCTTTTCCAGTCTGGGGAAACTGATTTCTACGGTTAATCCATGTCCTTATCATTCACCGGTTTGGCCTTTTCCGTGGCGCTTGTAGGCAGTTTCACCGATATGTTTGCCGCCGACATCAGCTTTTTCAAAGCGCTTATCGTGTTAACGGAGCCTTTCGCGATGCCGCCCAATGTTGTGACCGACTCATAAGCCGTATCCAATTTGGTCGCCAGTTTTACAGCCTGCATCGGGTTGCTTTTGACTGAGGAGATAATATTATTACCCTCCGGCACCAACATGCCGGCCTGTATAGCCCCCAGCGCATAATTATAGAAAGCGTCCGATACATGTTGTTTCTGCTTATCATTCCATTTTGCAGCATCTTTCTGAAGCTTCTTATCGTTGGCTTGTCTTTGTATTTCCGCGTCTTGAGTTGCCGTTATACTTTTCTGGAGTTTATTCTTTTCCTTGGGATCGGTTGTCTCGTTCATCTTTTTCTGAATCTCATCAATTTTAGCTTTTTCTTCTTTGGAAGCGGTGGCGCTGAACAGCGATTGCGTGCTTGCGTTAACTAATTTTTCCGATTCCTGGGCGCGGGCCAGGAATGAATCAATATCGCCCCCGCCGGACGAAGCAGATGATGCTCCCCCTGGCTTTTTTGTCAAACTGTCAAACATGCCGGCACTTGCCGTGCCCAATGAAAGAAAAGTAATAAGCAATCCCATAAAAACAACACGATACAGTTTCATTTTTTCTTCTCCTTAGCGTTTAGAATTTTATTTGAACCATATTTGTCTTGAGCAGGTCATGGATGGCTTTGCTCAATTCGCCCTGCATGACCGGCCCGCAAACCGTCCGGCGGCAGTTATTAACGGTTACTTTTGTTTTTGATGCTGATCCCCCCTTTCTTTCATTATTGATATACAGTCGATAGCCGACGGCGATTTCAATGTTGTCCGTACAGATTCCCTTTTCGTCACACTGGATGATCGTCTGATCAGTGCCCTTTTCTCCCCTGCTTGCCCGGTAAACCGGAAGTACGCAGCGCCCCGCCGTCTCTGCCTTGTTCAGTTCCAGCCTATCCCGGAAACCGCCGAATTTTGCCGCATCCCGAATTTTTTTGGTAAAATCCTCATCTTGATCGTATAGCGTGTAAGGTGACAGATAGCCGTATGCCCTGGAAACAACCTGGAAATCGTCAATTGCCAGCGGACCCCGCTGCGAACGTTCGTGTGTGCAGTATTTTATTGAAGTGTTGCTTTGATTTTCCGTGCCCGCGGCGGACATGGCATCCATGATTACAACGTCATCCGTGGAAACGGCAATCGCCTCGTCCGTCAGTTTCATGATCAGATCGAGCTTTGCCGTGTCATGCTGAACGTCCACAACGGAAGCCTGCCAGAGCGGCACGACAACGTCTGCCGCAATCCCGTTAACTTTCCCGATTTTTCGATAAATGACAACGTCTTTGCCGATGCGCAAATCTCTTGATGTGTCTTTGATTTCAATAACTTTACCGTCAGCGCCGGTTACCGGCAGAACAAAGCGCGAAAATTTTATCGACCGTGAAAACTGCTCTGCCAATTTTAGCGTGGCATTTTTCATTAAGATTTCCAGGCGGTCCTTTACGGCAAACACCATACCGGCTACATTTTCCTCTTCAATCCTGTCGATTCCAACGGCGGAAAACAGGATGCGTCCCTGCCGGTCCAGAAGTTCCCCTGCTACGCTTTGCTCATACACATGATGACCGAACTTTCCCTCTTCACTAATTTTATAAAAGCGAGGTTGGGTGGCTGCAAATTTGATAAGATAATCCGGCATGG
>DFZJ01000064.1 GCA_002382045.1 Syntrophaceae bacterium UBA4059 | reverse complement strand
GATTCCGTGAGGACCGTAAGTGGAACCCACGAAGAGCGCATCCCTGAAGTCATTGGTTGTTCCGGTCTTTCCCATAACAGGGATCGGAAAAAAGCTTGTGTCCAGCGCATGCGCCGTACCGGTAGGCATACGCACAATACCGCGTAATCCCTCCTGAATGAGCGTAAGCGCGAAGAGGCTGACGGCAACCGGAGGTCCGTCATGGTCGTTATCGGCCAGCACCTCGCCGGAATGGCTAACGATCTTGCGGATCACATACGGTCTCGCGGAGATGCCCGAAGCCATTGTACGATAAGCATTGGCCAGTTCCAGTAAATTGACTTCGGAGGCGCCCAGCGCGGTTGTGGCGTAAGGTGAAAGCTGCGTCTGTATCCCTAGACTGCGCGCCGTCCAGATGACGCTTTCAATCCCAATCCGCTGGGTAACCCAAATCGCCACGGCGTTTCTGGATTGCGCCAGGGCTTCCCGAAGGGGGATCATGCCTTTGAATTGGCCATCGTAGTTGGATATCCATTTCGTTTTCCGGTTCCCTTTGTCGCGAACGCTGATGGGATCGTCTGGAACCAGCGTGTCCAGGTTGAATATTCCCTGCTGAAAAGCAGCGAGATAAACAATGGGTTTCATCGCGGAACCCGGTTGCCGGAGAGACTTTGTGACGCGGTTGAAGTCGCTGTAGGAGTTGGAACGGTCCTGGTAGAACAGACGGCCTCCTGTTTCGGCGAGGATGCTGGCATCATGGTTTCTCAGCACAACGACCGAGCCCTGAATCAGCCCTTTGGAGGCAGGGCGACGCTTCTCATAAAGCGCGAGGCCGTGCTCGAGGGCATCGTCCACAATTTGCTGCACCCGGGCGTCCACCGTTGAGTAAACATGAATGCGGCCTTGTCTGAGGTCTTCAATACTGAGGTCGGCATGACGGGCCTTGAGTTCATCCAGAACATTTGCAACAACCGCAGGCCCCAGAGTTACTCTGCTCTTGCGCCCGGCAGCCACCTGAATTGGACGCTGCTTCGCGCCGGTTGCCCTGTCTTCTACAATAAAACCGCTTACGGCCATAAGGTTCAGGATTTGATTTCTCCGGCGCAGAATTCGCTCGGTGTTCTTTGCGCCGGGCGCATAGTTGAGAGGCGATTTGGCGATGGAGGCGAGGACGGCTGCCTTATCTGCGTCATCCACGGTGAACGTGGAGAGAGGTCTGCCAAAATAATATTGGGCCGCCGCCGCAAATCCGTACTGACCGTTTCCCATGTAGATCAAACTGGCGTATCGGGCCAGAATTTCTTCCTTGGCGCGGCGCTTCGAACCGAAATGCTCCCGCATTTTGGTTTCGACCCACAAAGACAGTCGAATTTCCTCCAGTTTACGAACCAGCATGTTGATGCTGTGCGAACCGATCAGGTAAGACAGCGCACGGGGTAAAAATTCACCGTGCAGAAGCTGATCGCTGTTTTCCCGGGTTGTCATGTTTTGGAAAATTGTCAGGTCTTTGAGAAAATGACACCGCACAAGCTGCTGGGTGATGGTCGATCCGCCATGCGGGAAGATCGCCTCGCTCTTCACCGCATCCTCCCGGCTCAATGTTGTAAGTCTTGCTGCCAGGGTTTTAAATCTGATTTTACTGAGGACGCGAGGGATGACGGAATAGTCAACGCCGTTATGGGTGAAGAAATTCTTGTCCTCGGCGGCGAGGATCGCGTCACGAACAACGGGTGGGATATCCTGGTACGGGATGTTTAGCCGGTACTCTCTGGCCATTTCCATGAGCGGCAGACCATTAACATCGTAAATGTGCCCGACGGTTGCAAACTCAAAACGGGTCAATGGCTCCAGGGCTGGCAAGTTGGTTCGGTCAAAATAGATATGATATGTTCCGAGCCCAAAGAGGATGGTTAAAATGATTGCCATGCAACTCAGAAAGCGAATGAAATTAAGCTGCCAAAGCCTTTTGCCTGGAACTTTACGGGTAAGCAGGAATTTACGCGCTACCGGCAGGAAACCCCGTGGATGACAATACAGAAGGCCAATAGTACTGCTATCCGTGGATTTATGATCGTTACCTTCCTGTCGAGATTTTCTGTTTCCCTGTGTTTTATTATTCCGTAACACCGGCTTTGGCCTGCTATTTTTCGGTATGAGCCAAAATTTCTTTTGTTTTCTGGCGCGTCTCAGAGAGATGTCGATTTGCGTCTTTCTTTAACTCCAGCGCTTGTTGTGTGGCTTCCTCAACGATCTGTTTTGCTTTTGTCGTTGCGTCAGCATAAATATTTTTTGCATCCTTTAAAACCGCACTCCCTTTTTCTTTGATCTCGGAACGCAGTTCTTTGCCTGATTTCGGCGCGAAAAGAACGCCGGCCAGAACTCCTAAAGTTCCGCCGATCAGTAATCCAACGAATAAATGCCCCAGTGATTTTTCATGCTCTGTCATAACATATTCTCCTTTTTAGTTTTCCGGTTTCATGTATGATTTCAGATTGCCGTCGATGAAGAAAGAAATTAAACCATTTTGCTGGCATTTAATCATGCCTACGCTGGTTGATTTGGCGAGCACACAGGATTCCAGGCTGCCATTGTTATAGAAAGTAATGAGATTATTACTTTTACATTGGATGCTGTTCACATCGTAATCATTTTTGAGTTGGCAAGCTTGCAGGGATCCATTGTTATAAAGTGAAATTTTCGCACCGGAATGACATAGGGACTGGTCGGCGGCAAAAACATTTAAACCAGCCAATAGAAATGTTATTACCAGACCCTGGAAAAATAATAATTTAATAATTTTCATAGACTGTTTCCTCCTTTAACTCTTGACTTGATCATGATCTTTACAGATCCGGACTCAGGTATTACGTTTTGAACCGTTAGATAAATGTTCTTCTTCTCGCATTAAAGATTTTCTGTGCCCCGTCGTGGAGAACTTTACCTGTATCCCTTGAGTATCTCGCGAAAATATTCTTCTGCTTTTATGGCCTTCCCGTTAGATAGTCTGATCGTATAGGGTTTGCCCGACGTATAAGATTGTGATGCGCATACCCTAATAAAATCGTCAGCGGTTTGAACATGATTGCCGGCGCGATGAAGTTTCATTCGTAAATGCATTGCAGCTTCCCGCCCATTATACTCTAAGCCGTTTCTGATAAATTTTGCGCCTTTTAAATTTTCCACGGAGAATATTAAATAATCAATTTTCTTATCCTCAATATTATCCCGGGCGCTCAACGTTCCGGAAAATAGCGCCAAAATTACAAATGCCGCAATCGTTATGTTTTTCATGTTTTTCTCAAAAAAATAATAAAACCATACGCGCCAATTGATCGGAAGCTGCTTTAACCTTCTGATTGGACTGTCCGGCATTTTTCAAACGGTGATATGCCGACCATGAAAATTAACAAACCCATCAGCGGATCAATCCGAGAATGCCAATGACAATGAGATAGACGGCAACGATATAATTTAATAGTTTCGGGAAAATGAAAATCGATATTCCCGCGATGAGAGAAACCACCGGCTGCGGTGATATAGCGAGCTGCATGGTATCCGGTCTCCTTTCCTGGCTCTGCTAAAGCCAATATTGTCACAATTCATAGAACTATGATCGGTGATATGTGTTACCAATTATTTTGAGCTATCCGGATTGAGGAAACGATTTTGCATAATTCTCCTCAGCGGTTATCCGGTTCCCGTTCGTCGAATGGCAGAATGGTTCGGCACTTAACATCCGCCTTTCTCCCCTCCTTTTTTCGGACCGGCTGGTTTACTTGTACCTTTCCCTTTGCCTTTGCCGTGTCCATCTCGCGGCCCCTGTCCTTTTGACCCCTTTCCATCTTTATTTGCCATTAAGTATCACCTCCTTTATTCGTATGATAAATATGATCACACAAATATAAGAGCAATTAGTCTGCCAAGAGCGGAAAGAAAGAGAGAAGATTTGATTAATGATTTAATAACGGGATGTTAGGATGGCTGATTAGGGCCGTGCCTTAAGGCATGAGATGATTCATCTGGCCTCAATATGCGGTGGAACCTCAGCATGTTGAGGGATGCTGTCTGGCCGCTGCTCCGGCTTTTATCGAAGATTATACGCGGCTTGCCGCGTAGAATCTTCGAGTCCGGAGGAACAATATAATAATTTAGTGTTCACTCGCTTCAAGTGGCGGGAAATCCCTCGCTGCCGAATTCAAAAAACCCGCGTTTCGCCAAATTTCATTATCAGGAAGGAGTCGTCTGCCAGGGATGCCTCTTTCATGGCTTTTTTCAAATAAAGGGGCGGCTCACCGAGCGGTTCATCGG
>DFZJ01000209.1 GCA_002382045.1 Syntrophaceae bacterium UBA4059 | reverse complement strand
CTCTACCGACTGAGCTACTGGGGAACATATTTGTTTTCAAAGATTATTCTTTTCCTTCACCCGATGATAACAAACAAATTCAAGCGACTTGGAAAAAAATTCAGCGGGTACATAATACAAGAAGAAGAAGAAGATGTCAACAACTTCAATCAAATATGTCGACGAAATTATATTTTAAATTATCAACCATTTCATCTTGAAGAACAAATTATCACAAATACGATTAATTACAAATACTTGAATAGTATTACTCCATAACTTTGAAACAAGCGGGCCGTGGCGATTTGAATACTCCTTGACAACTCGATTCACTCCCATTAGAAAAAGAAAGTTTATTTTGCGGTTTGCGGATTAAACGTGATTGATTTGTCACACCCTAAGTACATTTTTTTCCATGTCTCTCTGATCGGTGTCAGAGAGTTACTTATTCCATAAAAAAAGGAGATTATGCGATGAAAGATGTAGTCATTGTATCAGCATGCCGGACAGCCATCGGAACATTCGGAGGAACATTGAAGGACATGATCGGAGCCCGCATTGCGGCTGTCGTCATGAAAGAGGCGGTTAAACGTGCCGGAATTGATGCGGCCATGATTGACGATGTCCGGTTCGGCTGTTGCCTCGAACATCCTAATACACTGAACACCGCCCGTGTAGCGGCTCTTCTGGCCGGTATTCCGGAAACCGTGACGGCTGTTACCGTGAATCGCGTCTGTATATCCGGCATGGAAGCCGTGCTCAGCGGCGCAGCCATGATCAAAGCCGGCATGGCTGATATCATTCTTGCCGGCGGCGTTGAACATATGTCCGGCGTACCCTATGTGAGCTTCGACGCCCGCTGGGGCTGCCGCCTCCAGGACAGTGTTTTTGTGGATGCCATGATCCGCGCATTACACTGCGGCTCGTATGTCCAACCCTTATCCGACGACGGACCCCTCAAATCAGGCCAGCCTTTCGAGAGCTTAAAGGGCAAACCCTATATCATGGGCCATACCACGGAGCTGATTGCCCAGCTATTAAATATCAGCCGCGAAGAAATGGATGAGGTCGCCCTGCGCAGCCACAACAACGTCGAGCGCGCCACAAAAAATGGTGATTTCAAAGAAGAGATTGTACCGATTGAGATCCCCCAGAAAAGAGGCAAACCGCCCATCATCTTCGACAAGGATGAACATTTCCGTCCCGGAATGACCATGGAACAATTGAAGGCTTTACCATCGGCATTTATCCCCAAAGTCGGCAAAGTAACCGCCGGCAACTCCTCGGGGCTCAACGACGGCGCTTCCGCCATGATCATCATGTCGGCCGAAAAAGCTAAAGAACTGGGATTGAAACCGATTGCCAGGATACGCTCCTCCGGACGCGGCGGCTGCCATCCTTCCGTAATGGGTCTAAGCCCGGTTCCGGCTGTCAAAAACCTGCTTAAAAATGACCCGAAACTTTCACTGGATGCTTTTGAATTGCTGGAAGTCAATGAAGCCTTTGCCGGTCAGTACCTCGGTTGTGAAAAGGAGCTTGGTTTAAAACGTGAAATTACCAACATCAACGGCAGCGGCATTGGCCTGGGTCATCCGGTCGGTTCCACCGGCTGCCGCATCATGGTTACACTGATTCATGCCATGAAAAAACACGGCAAAACCTTGGGAATGGCCACCCTGTGCGGCGGCGGCGGGGTGTCCATGGCGACCACAATTGAGATGTTGTAGGTGAAAGGTCCAAGGTTCGAGGTCTAAGGTGAAAAAAAAGAGGCACTGCTCTTGCAATGCCTCTTTTTTTTAACTTGTCCCTTTATCCTTGCGTCTTGCACTTTGATCCTTGATCCTTATCTCCTCACGCTTCTGCAACCCGGCGGGAAATTTTTTTCAACCGGCTGATCTGGTGGCGCAGCAGGACGGCTTTTTCAGTTTCGCTATCCTCCATGGCCTGCCAGTGCAGCACCTTCAGTGCGCGGATTTTCGCCTTGACTTCGGGCTTGGTCATTTTGATCTTCCCTTTGGGTTTGTGCTTGTGCACATGCCCTTCATCCCTGATGCCTTTCGCTTCCTTGATGAAGGCGATGAGCTCCTCCTTCTTCATGTCGTGGACTGCCCGTTCATGGGGAAACTCGGCGGCCAGCTCCCGCAGCTCCTTCACGGTCAGTTTGTCCAGATGTTGTTCGTCGTGTTCTTTTTTATGATGAGTTTCTTCCGACATCGCGCATAGACCTCCTTTTCTTATATTTGGGGAATCAACTTGCAATGAATAAAGTAAACGAATGATTATTTTATACCATAACACCGGTTGAGGTTCAACCCCGGAACAAACGCCTCGCCGTCGGGAAAATCTGTCCACCAGCTTTTGTGTGATTCCGCCGCCCGTCAATTTAAAATTGACATCACTCATACTTTGGGCTTATTGTTTTTCCCGAAATCAACGCATAACCAGCAGCACATTAAAGTTCAAATTCGTAATGAGAAAACCGGAGAGCAAAATGAAAATGAGCAGAACCTTTCTAATATCCTTAATTGTGGTCTATCTGATCGCAATGGCCGGCTGTGCCTGTTTAACCCCTTCCCCCATTCCGACAACAGTTCGCGAAGTTCGCCCGGGAATTCTTCAGGGCTATCTGCCGATGGACAAAGCTCCCAACAGCCTGACGTTGCTTCCGGCCCCTCCGGCTGATCATTCCGCCGCATTTGCCGCCGACCAGGATGCTTTCATCGCAACACGCTCGTTCATCAATACGCCGCGCTGGACACAGGCCGTCTTGGATGCCCATCTCGATTTTCCCGCAGCTCCGCAATCTTTTTCCTGTGCGCTAAATGCTCCGATCACCCAGGATGCCCTGCCGAATCTGTATATGCNNCAATCGTGGCCACCCTTGCGGCTAAAAATCATTATAAACGCGTTCGCCCCTTTGTTGTGAACAAGCAGACCAGTTGCACGCCGGACTGGGAGAAAGAACTGATCAAAGACGGCTCTTACCCATCCGGCCATACCGCCATCGGCTGGACATGGGCATTGATTCTGGCGGAAATCGATCCTGACAGGGCAGACGCTGTTTTATCCCGCGGTTATGCATTTGGTCAGAGCCGGGTCATTTGCGGCGTTCACTGGCAAAGCGATGTAACGGCGGGTCGTGTTATCGGGGCGGCTGTTGTCGCCAAACTTCACTCAGACCCGGTTTTCCGGGCGCAACTGGACGCCGCAAAAAAAGAACTGGCCGCAGCGCGGGCACAAGGCCTCCAACCGTCAATGGACTGCAAAGCCGAAGCCGCGGCATTAGCTTTCTGATATGCCAACTTTTCGGGCAGGGATGCCAACTAATTTGACAAGGGGTATTGAATTACGCAGCACCTTTTGATAAGGTTTACAAAAGTCAAACAAATGAGTGAGGGCAGCGTCTCTATATAATCTGGCAAGAATACCAGAGAACAGCCGGCCGAAACCCTATCAACCGGCTCAGCCACGGGAGGAAAAACTTATGCAGACACCATCAGGAACTTTTACAGCCCAAGACAAAACATCCATCTTCTGGAAGGGATGGGCGCCGGACCATTCCCCCGAAGCCGTGGTGCATGTTATCCATGGCTATGCCGAACACATTGAACGCTACGGCAATATCGTAGGTGAGCTGCTCCCCGCAGGGTATGCAGTTTTCGGCAATGATCACCGCGGGCATGGGCACAGCGAGGGCAAACGCGGACACGTCAACAGCTTTCAGGAATTCATCGATGATGAAAAGCAGTTTCGCCGGGACGTGATCACGGCGCGGTTTCCGGGCATCCCCTACTTTGTCCTGGGTCATTCCATGGGAAGTCTCATTGCCATGAATTATGTGGAACAGAACGCAGATGACATCCGGGGGCTTGTCTTATCGGGGACCGGATCGCAGCCGGGAACGGACATACCGAAAATTCTCCTGACCCTGACCAAAATCCTCTCCGGAATACTTCCCGCTTTGCATGTGAAATCGCCGCTCCCGCCTGAGTTCATATCCAGAGACATGGATGTAGTAAAGGCCTATATTGATGATCCCCTGGTGTATAACGTCATCACACCACGACTCGCTCACGAAATGAACCGGTATGTGGTCATCGGCGCCCAAAACGCCGGCAAAATTAAAATTCCGGTTCTTATTCAACTGGGCTCCAGGGATACCGCCTTTTCCGGACAGAGGGAACTCTTTGAGATGATCGGAGCAAAGGACAAAACGTTCAAACGCTATGAGGGCCTCAAGCATGAAGTTTACAACGAGCTTGCCGCAGACCGGGCAAAGGTGCTTGCCGACCTGAGGGGCTGGCTGGATGGACATCTGTCGTAAATCTTGTCAAAATATCTTTTATTTATGATGGGGTGGCAAATCCTGATTGCCGCACGGGCGGAACATTGTATTTTTGCCGGAGTGAAAACCAATTATGTAACCATCAAACCATTTTAGGGAAAAGAAAATTATGATCGATTCCATTTACGAAAGTCCTCTTTATGCCATTGTCAATCCGAAGAGCATCGCCTTTTTCGGCGCGTCCAATAATTTCATGCGCATGGGTTCCATGATACTCTCGTCCGTTCAGGCCCTGGGCTACGAAGGAAATATCTACCCCGTTCATCTGCAGGAAAAAAAGGTACGCGGGCTTACGGCCTATGCCAGTATTATGGATCTGCCGGAAATTCCGGACCTGGCCATTATCGTCCTGCCCACGAACATCGTCTGCCAAACGCTCGCGGCATGCGGCCAAAAAGGCGTCAAGCATGCCATCATTGTATCCGGAGGCTTTCGCGAAGCGGGTCCCGAAGGCGTCGCCCTGCAAAAAGAGCTGGAAGCCATTGCCCTGAAATACGGCATCCGTTTTCTCGGTCCGAACTGTCTGGGCATTGCCAACCCTTATCTCAAACTCAATCCGACAACGATTACGGCGGAAGGCCCTCCCGGTTTTGTGGGTCTGGCCTCCCAGAGCGGAAGCTTTATTACCCAGATGTTTGATTACCTGCATCGCAACGGCCTGGGGTTCAGCGCGGCGATGAGCGTGGGAAACGAAGCCAATATCGATATTGTCGATTGTCTGGAATATCTGGGCGTCTGCCCCCGCACCAAGGTCATCACGCTTTATATTGAAGGCATCAGCCGGGGCGGAAAATTTATCGAAACGGCCCGGGCCATCACACCGCATAAGCCGATCGTGGCCATTTATGCGGGCGGGTCCGAGGCGGGCAAGCGCGCGGTCCGTTCTCATACGGGTTCTCTTTCGGGCCCCAACGAGATCTACGACGGCGTGTTCAGACAATGCGGCATCATCCGGGCGCAGTCGATTGCGGAGCTCTTTGATTACGCCCTTGCCCTGGGCACGCTTCCCCGGCCCAAAGGAAACCGGGTGATCATTCAGACACACTCCGGGGGCCCGGGCGCAACAGCTGCCGATGCCTGCAGCCGGGCAGGCCTTACCCTGCCCCCGCTTTCAGAGGAAACCGTGGAAAAGCTTCAGCCGATGATTCCCAAAACAGCCAGCACGGCCAACCCGCTTGATTTAACTTACAGCCTGAATTCAGAGCAAAACTTTTTCGATATTCCCGATATCCTGCTTCAGGAAAAAAACGCGGATATCCTGCTGGCTTACTTCCTGTCTCCCGGTATGTTCATCGAAAGGATTATGAATGAAATGGGAATTCCCGCAGAATCCATTCCGGTCGAGAGGGATAAAATGCTCATGGAGCACGCGGATGCTTTTTTCAGCCTGACCAAACGCCACCCTGACAAACTGATTGTCGGCTTCACCTACCGGAGTCTTCAGGAAAAAATGGTCCGGAGTCTGCTCGACCGCGGTGTACCCATTTATCAGGATCCCGAACGCGCGGCGCGATCCATCGCGGCGGTTCTGGAATACTACAAAATGCGTGATGGAATGACGAAAACGCCAGCTTAAAAAATGTTATTTTATAACCGAAAGGAAAACCAATGAGATGCTCACCGAAAAAAATCTTGAAAAATATGCCGACGTGCTCCTGTGGGGACTCGCTACGGCAAAAAAAGTTTCTTTAAAAAAAAATGAAATTGTCCTCATCCAGTACGAACTCCCGGCGCTCAGGCTGGCCGAAATCCTTTATGGGCGTCTTCTGGATAGGGGCGTTCATCCGGTTCAGCGGCTGATCGCCACGTTTGGCATGGAAAAGAGTTTTTACCAGAAAGCCGATCCCCGTCAGCTGACTTTCATTGCCCCCGGCGACAAGGAACTCTTCAATAACATCAATGGCCGCATCGTTCTCATGGCGCCTCAGTCGTTGACTCACCTCAAGGATATCGATCCGGCCAGAATCGGCAAGGCCATGGTCGCCCGCAAACCCATCAAAGACATTCTGAATAAACGCGAAGAGCTGCACCAATACAGCTGGACACTCTGTATGGTTCCCACGGAAGAACTGGCGCGCCAGGCAAAAATGTCTTTAAAGCAATATACGGCGCAAGTCGCCAAAGGCTGCTACCTCGACTGCGACAACCCCGTGGCCGAATGGCAGAAGATTCACAAAAATGTCACCATGATCAAAAAGAGGCTCAGCTCGCTTCCGGTTAAATATTTTCACCTGGAATCGGCCAACATGGATTTGCGGATTACACCCGGTGATCAGCGCAAATGGGCGGGCGTTTCCGGCCATAACGTGCCCAGCTTCGAGGTCTTTATCTCCCCTGACTGGCGCGGGACGGAGGGCGTTTATTTCGCCAACCTCCCCTCCTTCCGCAGCGGCAACTATGTGGCGGATGTCCGCATCACTTTTGCCAAAGGCAAAGCCGTCAAGATTGAAGCCAAACAAGGTGAGGCGTTTATCAAAAAGCAGCTGGCCATGGACGCGGGCGCACGCCAACTGGGCGAGTTTTCGCTCACCGACAAGCGATTTTCGCGGATCGACCGTTTCATGGCGGAAACACTCTTTGACGAAAATTTCGGCGGAAAAGAAGGTAACTGCCATGTGGCGCTCGGTTCGTCCTACAGTGACACTTACAGCGGCGACCCGGCAAAGTTGACGCCGGCGCTCAAGAAAAAACTGGGGTTCAACGATTCCGCGCTTCACTGGGATCTGGTTAATACCGAACCCAAAACAGTGACGGCGCATTTGACGGACGGAAAGAAGCTTATCGTATACGACCGGGGCATATTCAAAATTTAAGATATGAAAGCATGTGCTTTATGAAAAAAAACCGATAATCGACGCCTGTAAGACAGAAGGCAAATATGGCAGACGCAAAGAAATTCAACAGACGGGAATTGATTTCCAAGGGTCTGTCGCTGGGGCTGGTTGCAGGCGGCGCGGTTATTCTCGGCAAACCGGATTTTCTTTTAGCGAAAGAAAAACCAGCCGGCATCCCCGATCTGGTCGCCGTAAAAAATGGTGAACCGGACGCCATGTTCAAAAAGGCCATTGAACTCATGGGCGGCATGAACCAATTTGTTAAAAAAGGCCAGACGGTTGTCGTCAAGCCCAACATCGGATTCCCGCGCGTGCCGGAAGTCGGCGCCACCACCAATCCGTTGCTCATCAAAACCATTATTGAATCCTGTTATGCGGCAGGCGCCAAACGCGTTTATGTCTTTGACAACGTGGTGACAACAACCTCCAGCAATGCCCGTAATTGCTATAAACTCAGCGGCATTGAAGACGCAGCGAAAACAGCCCGCGGCATCGTGGTTCCGATCGATGATTTCAGTTTCCGGAGGGTAAAAATCCCCGGCGGAAAAACGCTTAAAACAGCCGATGTTCCCGGCCTGGTTCTGGATTGCGATGTGTTCATCAACGCACCGGTGCTCAAACACCACAGCTCCGCACATCTTTCCATCGCCATGAAAAATCTGATGGGCATCGTCAAAAACCGCATGGAGTACCACTTAACCGGCCTGGATCAGTGCATCGCCGATTTCTGCCTGTATCGCAAACCCGACCTCAACGTGGTGGACGCCTACCGCGTACTGATGAGCCGCGGGCCATCGGGTCCGGTCGATCCAAAATCCGCCAATGTTCAATTGAAAAAGACACTGCTGATATCGAAAGACATTGTTGCGATCGATGCGGCGGCCGCCAGGATCTTCGGGAAAGAGCCGGAAGATATCGGCTACATCAAAATCGCCCATGCGCAGAAAACAGGCAATATGATTTTAAAAGAGCTGAAAATTGTCACTTACGCCATGTAGAGGACCGGCTTCTTGACGCTGATTAAAATACGCAAAGTCATATCCGGCATCCTCCTGATTTTGTTTGTCCTGCTGTTTCTGGGCACCGAAAAATTGTCGGTCGCCCTGTCGGGCATCCTGCTGCCTTTTCAATTGGCGCCGGCGCTGGCGCACACGATCACGCAACCGGAATCGATCTTCATCGCCGGTGTGATTTTCATTGTAGTGATGACGCTGATTTTCGGCAGGGTTTATTGTTCCTTCCTGTGCCCGCTGGGAACGCTGCAGGACTTGCTGATCGCGGGATCGCGCCGGGTTAACCGTCAGGCTAAACATTCTTTTTCCCAACCGTTAAACGGCCTGCGTTATACCCTGCTGGCTTTAACGGTCTTGTCTTTATTTATCGGTTCCTTGTCACTGGTCAACTTGCTTGATCCCTACTCGGTCACCGGAAGAATTTTTACAACCTTTTTTCAGCCGCTGCTCATCCAGACATACAATCTGGTCATTTTTGTTTTAAAATTCTTCAATATTTTCTTGTATCCGAAACAGGCAACTTTCATCCCCCTGTCGATTTTAACGGTCATGGCTGTTATTACGCTGCTGATTGTTTACCTCGCCTTAAAACATGGCCGCCTTTACTGCAATGCGATATGTCCGGTCGGAACGCTGTTAGGACTGATATCGCGCCTATCGATTTATCAATTCACACTGAATCAAAAAGCATGCTCCGAATGTGTGCGCTGTGAAAATGTCTGCAAGGCAAAATGCATTGATCCGCAAAACGCCTCTATTGACATGAGCCGCTGTGTTGTATGTTTTGACTGCCTGGACGCCTGTTCCCAGGCCACCATCAGCTATCAACGAAGAAAGGGGCGCCCCCATGATTCATGGTCGCCTTCGCGCCGGGGTTTCGTCATCGGCAGTATCGCGGCAGTTGCCGGTCTTGTAACCTTCAGCTCAAACATTCGGACGTTTCCGGGTACCCGCTTTGCCCTGGCTCACGCGCCGGTCACGCCGCCGGGCTCCGTCGCTATACAGCGTTATACAAAAGCCTGCACGGCCTGTTCTTTGTGTGTCAGCGTCTGCCCGACGCAGGTGCTGACGCCTGCTTTGATGGACTTCGGCCTATCCGGTCTGATGCAACCGAAAATGAATTACGAAAAAAGCTATTGTGATTATGAATGCAACATCTGCAGTAAGGTCTGCCCCACCGGTGCGATCACACCACTGGCGCTTGATGAAAAAAAATTGACGCAAATCGGAGAAGCGAAGCTTCTGGAAGATATCTGTGTCGTCTATGTGGATCACAACAATTGCGGCGCCTGTGGTGAAGTCTGCCCCACGCACGCCATCCGCTTTACCAATAAGAAAAATATTTTATACCCTGAAATCGATCAGCAGTACTGCATCGGCTGCGGCGCCTGTCAACTGGCCTGCCCGACCTCCCCCCGGTCAATCGTTGTTCACACCAACCCGATTCACAAAAGAGCGGAAAAATACGTGAGCCCTGAAACCACCGTCGAGCAAAAGAAACCGCCTGATCAGGATTTTCCTTTTTAGCCGCTCAATCCTTCAATAAACGCCCAGACGTTTTTACCCAGAACGGCGTGATTGTAGCCGCCCTCCAGGATGCCGAAACAACCGCCTTTGTTGCGCCGGGCGGTATCCCGGACAAGCTTTCCCATATAGGTGTAATCCTCCGTCAGAAGCAGGCCGCCCCAGTCCGCTTCGTGATTGTCAAAACCTGCCGAAACGGCAATCATATCCGCGTCCGTTTTGGCAAGCGCATTGTGGACGGTTTTTAAATATTCATTGCGGTCGGAGCTGCCGGGATTCAGAATCGTTACAAACCCCGTTGTGCCCAGAATGTTGATATTGCCGTCACCTGTGTGCAGATCAAAATCCAGGATAAACGCTTTTTTGATTTTATCCCGCCTTTTGAGTCTGGTAAGAGCAATCGCCATATTGTTGAAGTAGCAAAAACCCCATGCGGAGTCGGCGGAAGCATGATGGCCGGGCGGCCGAATGACGGCGAAGCAGGGCTCGGAAAGGCCGATCTCGGCGGCTTTAATTGCACCGCCCGCGGCCAGCGCGGCAATCTCATAAACGCCTTCGCGCCGGATTTCAGCAATATGCCTCGGAGTATGCACTGCCGAAATATCCTCTTCCAAAGCCTGCTGCGGCTCGATATAATCCACTCTTCCCGCCAGAGCAAATTCGATGGATTCAATTCTTCCGGGATTGGATGCGGGATCATACGAATAAACCTGTTTATACTCTTCGGAATAAACAACCTTCATATCATTTCTCCTTAACTTCACTCCTGCAAAAAGGTAAACCGGCTGGTCACCCAGGGTTCGGGTTTGCCGTTATAAACTTTTTCCATCAATTTTATCCTTCTATTCTTCCCGATCAGCAAAATGGTCGAAGAGCGCGTACCGTAAACGGGACTGGTGATGAACATCGGAGACAATATCCTTTCCCATTCCAGATTTACACCGGTGTCCGGCAACTGAGAGTCCTGCGGGACATGGCGATCCATAAGCAGGGCAAATAAAGATTCTTCCAGCGCTTCTCCTTTTTGCATGAGCGCCGCTTCCAGCAGTTTCTTCCCTCTTTTTACTTTCGGCCAGGGCGTATCCAGCAAGTGGTTGCTCAACCCGTAGATGCCCGCTGAAAGCTTCTGGAGTTCACCCCGGTTGGAATAGACAAACAGTTCGCTTGCATCTCCCAGCAGCAGATTAAAGCCGTTATAGTTCTGCGCCTGCGGGACTGTTTTCTTTAAATACTTTTCCGCATCGGATGATCCTGTCAGGTAACGTCTGACGAGTTTGCCGCGGGAAGGCGCCTGATCTTTCCAGGAAGCCGGATCGCGGTAATTGGTAATGGCCGCAAATTTCCCCTCCCGGGTGACACCCAGCCACGTGCCTTTTTCTTTCAGATCAATTCCCGCCAGAACCTGTGGATGTTTGCCCCAGAAATCAGCGGGGGTTGAAGGCCGATCATAAAATTCGTCACGATTGGCCGCCAGAATCAAACGGTATGAAGGATGCGTATTGTAAGCAAAAAGAATCAGGCACATAAAAACTCCATGGGTTCACGGTTAAAGGTTCAAGGTTCACGGTTCACGGTTCAGCGGTTCAGCGGTTCAGCGGTTCACGGTTAAAGGTTACAATATACAGACGCGAGTAACCGCCGTACTACCTGCGCCGCCTCCAAGTGGTCAGGATCAGTGCCCCGCTGGGGCAAGAACCATTGAACCTTGAACCTTGAACCGCTGAACCGCTGAACCGTGAACCTTGAACCGCTGAACCTTTTCATTTAGCCTTTAACTTGCTGATGATCTTCGTCATCGTCTCGCCCGCAGGAGCGTCGATGCGGACATCGGCCTGATGATCCTGTTGTGTCGATCCTCTGTTGATAATCACCAGTTGAGCGCCCGCCTGTTTGGCCTGAACCGGAATGTAAGCCGCCGGATAAACAACCAGCGATGAACCGATCACCAGCATGACGTCGCATTCCGAGGCTTCCTGCATGGCCTGCGCCAGCGTCCGCTGCGGCAGAGCCTCTCCAAAGAAGATAACATCGGGTTTGAGAATGCCCCGGCAGTATTCGCACGTCGGAACCGTTTCGGAATCGGCATACCGCTCCTTGACAAGGGCAATAGGATAAAGCTCGCCGCAGTTCAGGCAAACCAGTCTTTGCATATTGCCGTGCAGTTCGCGAATCAAATCCGGATTGCTGCCCGCTTTTTGATGAAGGTTATCGATATTCTGCGTAATCAGCGCGCTGAGTTTGCCCATTTTTTCCAGTTCAACAATGGCATAATGCGTTGCATTCGGATTTGCGTCTTCCATCAAACCGCCCTCGCGCAGACGCTGCCACATTTTCTTGCGCGTCGCGTGGGACCCCAGAAATTTATCAATCGTGAAATCATCCGGATCATATTTTGTCCAGAGTCCGCCGGGACCCCGAAAATCGGGAATGCCGGATTCCGTACTGATCCCCGCGCCGGTAAAAACAACGACACGCTTTGCCTTCGCGATCATATCCGCAGCTTTTTTGATTTTCTCATCCATAGACTCTGGGCGCTCCCGTCTTTCAAATATTTAGCCTGATCATTAAATACACCAACTCTTTCAAAAATCAAAAAGGAATATTTCTATTTTACAGCCCTCTTCCTGTTCTTTAATGGCCATTCATCCGGTTGATAAATAGCTTCCTGAAAGTAAGCATTCTGTAATTTTCACGGGCATCCAACCTTTCAATCCGAAATTAGTGACGACAACTGCTACGGCGACTTGCAATATTCTTGGGATGAGTACATCTAATACTGAAGTCTTGACGAATACAAAAACAGGAAGTGATCGACAGGTATGCTTAAATCAGGTCTAAAAAAAAGCATCCTCCTGGGGCTATGCGGCAAGTAAAGTGCGCAAGCTACACTCCCGCGACCAACATGAATCGATCATTATATTCATGCCGCAATATCTTGTGCCCCTGAAATCCCCCCCTGAAATCTTCCCCCCTGAAATCTTCTTGACACACAATTCCACGCCGCATATACTTCACGCCACGAAAACGAAAAGGAAGTTTATATCAATCAATCATTTTCAATCCAGGTAAATGACATGAGGAACACAGCGCTGCGGAAGTTGTTAAATTTTTCACTGAATATTTCGTAAACCTGTGTTAATCATCGCGGCAGTCATCAAAAGAATTTAAAAATATATATCATTGGGAAATAATACCTATGCCACAGATCGTTGGAATAGATATCGGTTCGGTTGCACTGTCCGTCGTTGTCACAAATAAAAAAGGCGCGGTGGTCAAATCTTTCTACCAGTTTCATCACGGCGCCATTGCCGACACCCTGCGTTTAATACTCAATGGAATTGACATTTCCAAAATCGGCGGCATCGCCATGACCCAGTCCGGTCCTGATATTCTGCGGGATGTCGAGCGTTTTGACACCCAGATCGCCATGATTGCCGCCGTGAAAAAATATCATGCCGAAGTCGGCAGCATTTTATTTATCGGCGGTGAAAATTTCGGTTTGATTACTTTCAACAAGCAGGGCGATTATGAACGCTTCCGGTCAAACTCCTCTTGCGCCGCCGGCACCGGCAGCTTTCTGGATCAACAGGCCAAACGGCTTAATCTCAAAAGCATCGAAACGCTCAGTACCGTCGCGTTTTGCAACCAGAGTAACACACCGAAGATTGCCACGCGCTGCGCCGTGTTTGCCAAAACCGATCTGATTCACGCCCAGCAGGAAGGCTATTCCATAGGCCAGATCAGCGACGGGCTCTGCGAAGGCCTGGCTAAAAACGTCATCGACACCCTCTTTCCCGATTCCCAAATACAGACCCCTTTGATCCTGGCGGGCGGCGTTTCCATGAATACAGCCGTGGTCAAACATTTCCGCAACCTCCTGCAGGCCGAACCGGTCATCGGCGAATACAGCCATCTCTATGGCGCAATCGGAGCGGCCCTGCTTTACCTGGAAGAGACAGACCCCGGGCCGCTTGGCGCCAAAGTCTGGGATGATCTTTTTGTCAAGGAAACCAAAGAAAAGGCTTACGGCTATCCGCCGCTTAAGCTGACGCTTTCGAGTTACCCGGAATTTATCACCGACACCCGTTATCTTTACCAGCCCGGCAACAACTCCGCCGCCATTGAAGTGGATATTTATCAGCCTCTTCAAAATAAGCAGGCCGTCTATCTGGGCATTGACATCGGCTCGACCAGCACCAAAGCCGTTTTGATTAACGACCACAACGACGTGCTGACCGGTCTTTATACACAAACCGCGGGCCAGCCTGTCAAAGCCGTCCAGGCCATCTTTGAAGCCATTGACGACATTGCCCGAAAGCAGGCCTGTGAGTTTGTGTTTAACGGTGTCGGCGCCACCGGGTCAGGCCGCAAGTTCATTGGCCGCATCATCAATGCCGATTTGATTATCGACGAAATCACCGCCCACGCGCGCGCCGCCTACGAGCTCAACAACGAAGCGGATACGATCATCGAGATCGGCGGTCAGGACGCCAAATTTACCACCCTGAAAAACGGCATGGTCACCTCCTCCGTCATGAACAATGTCTGCGCCGCCGGCACGGGCAGTTTTATCGAGGAACAGGCCGTAAAACTGGGCGTCAGCCTTGCCGACTACGCCGGGCGCGCCATCAATACGCCATCGCCTATATCCAGTGACCGCTGCACTGTTTTCATGGAACGGGATATTAACAATTATCTGACGGAAGGATATTCCGTCGATGAAGTGCTGGCCAGCGTTCTGCACTCCGTCTGCGAAAATTACCTGGCCAAAGTCGCGGTGGAGGGCAGCATCGGACAAAGCGTCTGCTTTCAGGGAGCAACCGCCCGCAACCGTGCGCTGGTTGCGGCCTTTGAACACCGTCTGAATAAACCCATCTTTGTTTCCCAATTCTGTCACCTGACCGGCGCCTTAGGCAGCGCGCTGATTCTGGCGGAAAACGCCGTCAAAGATTCCGCTTTCCGCGGCCTTGCGCTTTACTCGGAAAATATTCCCGTGGAGAATGAAATCTGCGAACTGTGTCAGAACAACTGCAAGATCAACAAAGTCACCGTTCAGGGAGAAACCGTGGCCTACGGTTTTCTCTGTGGACGCGACTATGATACCAAGCATTACGTCGGCACAACCAAAAAACAATATGATCTGATCAAAGAACGCAGCAAGGTGTTTCCGCAAGCCAAAAAGCCCGCCACTTATAAAAAGAAAGTCCGGATCGGTATTCCCCATGCCCTTTATCTGGCCGAAGAAATGCCGCTGTGGAAGCATTTTTTCGCCACCCTCGGTGTGGAAACCGTCACGTCTGCAAACCTAAAGAATGCCATCAAGTCCGGCAAAAAGCTGGCGGGAGCGGAATTCTGCGCGCCGATGAACGCCTTCTTTGGTCATGTGCAATATCTGGTTGACAAATGTGATTACATTTTCCTGCCCGTGTATCTGGAAGCCGCCAAGCAAAAAGACGAAGATTACCGCTACTACTGCTATTATACTCAGTTTGCAGCCACACTGGCCGCAGGTGCGAAAAGTCTGCGTTTGAAAAACAAAACCATTATGCCGGTCATCGATCATAACTCTTTTCAATCGCGCATCGAACTTTTTTCCATACTGAAATCGATCCTGAATACCGGCTACTGGGAAATTTACAACGCCTATGAAGCAGCGCTGTCCTTTTATTCGGAAGGCTGCAATAACCTGATTAACGTCTATCAGCGCGAAAAGCCCGCCGCAGACAAAATCAGCGTGGCGCTACTGGGCAGACCTTACGCCATTATGCAAAACGCGATGAATAAAGGCATTCCGGATATTTTCAGCACACTCAATATTAAAACCTTTTATCAGGACATGCTGCCCGTGGATAAGGAAGATCTGTCCGAAATCGCCCCCCTGCTCAAGCGAATGCACTGGAATTACGCCGCACGGATTTTAAAAGCCGCGCTCTATATCGCCCGCACGCCCGGTATTTATCCCGTTTATGTGACGTCGTTCAAATGCAGTCCCGATTCCTTCTCTCTGGAATATTTCAAACGCATTCTGGATCAATACAGCAAACCTTATTTGATTCTGGAGCTCGATGAGCACGATTCCAACGTGGGTTATGAAACCCGCATCGAGGCGGCCGTGCGCTCGTTTGACAACCACCACAAGAACAAAGACCTTCGTCTGATTTCTTCCCGCAAGCTCCCGCTTAATTCCGAAAGCATTGCTAAAATCAAAGACAAGACGCTGCTCCTTCCCTGTTTCGATCCCATTAACTCCAAACTGCTGGAAGCAGTGTTTATTAAAGAGGGCATTGACGCGAGGATGGCGCCGCTCACAGAAAAAATCATTCAGCGCGGCCTGCGCACCAATACCGGACAATGCCTTCCGGTCAACCTGATGGCCGAAAGCTATATGGATTACATCGAAGAAAATCTTCTGGACCCCTCCCAGACCGTCGGCTGGTGTTTTGACAGCCACGTGGCCTGCAACATCCGGTTGTATCCACAATTCATGAAAGGCATCATGGAAGCCGCAGGCCGCGGCATGGAGAACGTGGACATGTACGTCGGCAGCCTGTCGCTTTCCGACATTTCCATGCAAGCCTCCATCGAGGCATACTTCGCTCACATGTTCGGCGGCATGCTGCGCAAAATCGGCTGCAAAATTCGTCCCTATGAAAAAGAAAAAGGCATGACGGACAAACTGATCGCCCAGTCCGTTACCATTTTTTACAACACGCTCCTGGGCGGCAGAAACAAGGATGACGATCTGATCCGCGTGATGAACTTGTTTAACAAAATAGAGACCGTCCCGGGACATCGCCCGAAGGTCGCCATCTTCGGCGATATGTATGCCCGCGACAATGACGTCTTCAACCAGGATTTGATTCACGCAATCGAGGAATACGGCGGCGAAGTCATCACCACGCCGTTTAATGAATTCGCCAAGCTCATTGCCGGCCCTTACATGAGGCGCTGGTTTCTGGAAGGGGAATTCATCGACGTCCTTGTCACCAAAACGCTGATCACGCTGGTCAACCAGTTGGAGAAAAGCTATTATAAGATTTTTAATGAATTACTGAAGGAACCTCCTTTTGTCAGCGACATCGATTACAAAAAGATCTACGACAATTTTAATGTAACCGTGCAACACTTCGGCGAGTCCACCGACAACCTGCTGAAGATCACGGCGCTGATGCAGCATTATCCTGACCTATCACTTTTTGTGCAGACCAATCCGGCTTTCTGCTGCGCCGGCGTGGTCACCGAAGCCATGGCCGTGCGCATCGAGGAATACACCGGCGTTCCCATCGTGAC
>DFZJ01000225.1:8102-10677 GCA_002382045.1 Syntrophaceae bacterium UBA4059 | reverse complement strand
GGGTAAAGTCCATGATCTCCGTCATAAAAAATCAACTCCTTATCATCATCTCTTTCAGGGGCTTAAACCATAAAGGACGCCAAAAAGTAAGCATAATCTTAAAAGTTGCGCTGTATCGGAAATAATGCTAAACAAAACAAAAATAACAATTATTTGTGACAGGTTAATGACAACAGAAAAAAACGCTGATTCCTCGATCATTGATTTAAAGACCGCTCGGGAAAATTCAGGGTTGACCCTGAAGGAATTATTTGAGCGTACACGGATCAGTGTGGTCAATCTGGAAGCCATCGAAAATGGCGATTATCATTTGCTGCCTGTCCCGATATATACCAGAAATTTCATTAAAAAATACGCGGATGCCCTGGGCGTTGATGCTCAATCTGCTTTGCAGCGCTACGAAGATTACCTTCAGACACTGCAAATAAAAGAAAAGGAACAGGCGCCGGAGCCGCCTCCCGATAAGCCTCTGGCCATGATACTGTCGCGCCATAAAGCCTACCTGTGGCTTTTGTGCATCATCATCGTCTTTGCAGCCGTATCTTTTTTTGTCAGCATTTACAATAAGCCGTCGCTGGAAACGCCTCTGCAGACCGAAACGACTCCTCGCTCCGTGATTGCTGAATCGCCGGCACAAAATAAAGCGATGCCGGATCATCTTTCCATCGACATCAATCCGCCCGGGCAGGAAAATTTAATCATGCCCAATCAGGCAGGCGAAGAAGAAAAGCAGCCGGCACAAAAAACAGCAGAGGCACAGAAACCTGACGCGCAAGCGCCTGCAGCAGCGCCCAAAAGCAGCAAAACCAAAAAAGCAACACCCGCCGTGGAGGATGAAGAATCGTCTGTCCTCGTTGTTCACGCCACGGAAGAAACGTGGCTCAGGATTCAAGCCGATGATGAAGAACCTTTTCAGGTATTACTGAGCCCCGGAGAAAACATATCACACAAAGCGGCGCGTTTTAATATGGATATCGGTAATGCCGGCGGGGTCAGAATACAACTTGATGGAAAAACCATAGAAAACTTGGGCAAGACGGGACAGGTCATCCACTTGCGCTTACCATAAAACATTAAGGATGAAAGAGGTAATGTTATGTTTGGAATAGGAATACCGGAGCTGCTGATTATACTGGTCATCATTCTGATTATTTTCGGTGTCGGAAAGCTTCCGGAAATCGGCTCGGCGCTGGGTAAAGGAATAAAAAATTTCAAAAAATCCGTTTCTGACAACCCCGACACAACCGGCGCCCCGATGAAAAAAGAGGAAGACAAATAAATTTTTCAATGCCGGCACTTAAACGTTCACGCACTTATTTAAGTGCCGGCACTGTTTATTTTCAGAAGGGAACATCTTCCATCGGCGTACCGTTTGAACCGTAAGCTGCCTCCGGCGTCGTATCACTGTTTGCCTTTGCCTGCCCCTGTCCCCTGGAATCCAGCATCTTCATTTCGCCGGCAACAATTTCCGTCATGTAATGTTTTACACCGTCCTTATCATCCCATGAACGGGTTTGAATCTTTCCCTCAATAAAGACCAGGGATCCTTTGACCAAATAATTGCCGCAAATTTCAGCCAGCTTTCTATAGGTTACAATCTTATGCCACTCGGTTTTCTGAACTTTTTCCCCGTTTTTATCCTTCCACTGTTCATCAGTCGCCAGATTAAAATTGGTAACCATTGTCCCGTCCGGCAAATACTTGATTTCCGGATCTTTGCCCAGTCTGCCGATCAATATCGCCTTGTTCACCATGATGCATCCCCCCTGTGTATAAAGTCGCTGCATCATACATAACAACCTTCCCATAGGCAAACATATTTTTTGTTTCTATGTTGGCTGAATACGTCACGCGCCAAGACGACAATGATGCTTGACTAATCATTAAAAAAAATATAGTCAGATGGACTTTAAAAAAGTGGAGAAATTATGGAAGACAATGATCTTTTAAAGGTTCGCCTGGAAAAAATCGCGGCCTTGAAAGCAGCCGGTGTGGATTTATATCCCAATGACGTAAAGCCCCAAAATACAACAGCCCGGATCATGGCCGAATTCGGCAGCACCGAGAGCGATGCTCTGGCGCAACTGACACAAAAATTTTCGATTGCCGGGCGCTTGATGGCCATCCGCAGCTTCGGCAAAGCCGCTTTTGTCAAACTTCAGGACCGCAAAGGTCAGATGCAATGTTATATTGCGAAAAATATCTTGAGTGAGCAGGACTTTTTCCTGTTCAAAAAGTTGGATCTAGGCGATATTATATATGTTTCCGGAAAGCTGTTCCGCACCAAAACCCATGAATTGACGCTGGAAGTCGAAGAATTGCGCTTAATGGCCAAATCCATGCACCCCCTTCCGGAAAAATGGCATGGCCTGACGGACATTGAAACCCGCTACCGCCAGCGGCATCTGGATTTAATATCCAGCCCGGCAGTCAAAGAAATTTTTTACCGGCGCAGCCTGATCATCAAACTGATGCGGCAATTCATGGACCAGCATGATTTTCTGGAAGTGGAAACGCCCATGATGCAGCCGCGGGCAGGCGGCGCTGTTGCCCGTCCTTTTAAAACCCACCACAA
>DFZJ01000225.1:0-8077 GCA_002382045.1 Syntrophaceae bacterium UBA4059 | reverse complement strand
CCTGAATTCACCATGATGGAATTTTACTGGAGCTACGCGACTTACGAGGATTTGATGTCCTTTACGGAAGAATTATTCCGCTTTATCGCCAAAAATATCTTTGAAGGGCTCACGTTCACCTATCAGGGTACGGAAATTGACCTGACGCCGCCCTGGCGGCGTCTTTCCGTCAACGATGCGCTCACGCAAATAGCCGGGATGACACCTGCTGATCTGGCCGATAGGGACAAAGCGGTCGCTTTTGCCCGCAAAGTCGGCTGTGATGTAAAAGAAACCGACCCGCTGGGGAAAATTCTCATGGCCGTCTTTGATGAAGTGGTCGAAAAGAAGCTTATCCAACCGACATTTGTCACGCAATATCCCGTCGCGGTTTCTCCATTGTCGCGCAGGTCCAATACCAATCCGGAACTGGTCGATCGTTTTGAACTCTACATTTCCGGAAGGGAAATCGCCAACGCTTTTTCCGAGTTAAACGACCCGGTTGATCAACGCGATCGGTTTATCCAGCAGATCAAAGAGCGGGAAGCAGGCGATGATGAAGCCCACGAAATGGATGAAGACTATATTCACACGCTGGAATACGGTATGCCGCCGACAGCCGGAGAAGGAATCGGCATCGACCGGCTGATTATGCTCTTTACCGATTCAGCATCTATCCGTGACGTTATATTGTTCCCGCTTTTAAGAACCAGACAGGAATGAGACGCGCATCAAAGTTCACGAAGCTGTAAAATCAACTGTTTTAAGACGGGATATTGTTTAATGCCTTACGAATTCTTTATCAGCAGACGGTATATGAGGGCGAAACGCAAGCAGGTTTTTGTTTCGATCATTACCTTTATATCGATTTTCGGCATTTTTCTGGGCGTGGCCGCGCTCATCGTTGTGCTTGCCGTCATGAACGGCTTTGAAGAAGATCTCCGTTCCAAAATTCTGGGGATCCGCTCACACATTGAAATAACGGCGGATATGACCGGTACGATGAAAAATTATCCGGACCTGCGCGAGAAAATCGATAAAACGCCGGGGGTTGTCGCTTCCACGCCTTTTATTTATACCGAAGCCATGATGCGCAGCCAGAACGGCGTCACCGGCGTCATCATCCGGGGCATGGATACCGAAAGCGCGCCTAAAGTCATTAACCTGGGCAAAATCCGGGAAGGCAACATTGAATACCTCAATAAAATTCCAGACGACGTATCAAAGGGACTATCCGCTGAAAACAGAGACCTGGCCGGGATCATGATCGGCAAGGAAATGGCCCGCAATATGGGTCTTTTTCTGTATGATCCCCTTACCATCATCTCGCCCTCCGGCGGCATTGCCACCCCGATGGGTATGGTTCCCCGCATGAAAAAATTTATCGTCGTCGGAATTTACGAATCGGGATTCTATGAATATGATTCCAAGCTGGCCTTTCTGTCGCTCAAAAGCTGCCAGGATTTCTTAGCCATGGGAGACGCCGTCTCGGGCATTGATATTGTCGTCCGGGATATCTACAAGGCCGATGTCATTTCCCGCACCCTTCAAAACAAACTGGGCTTCCCCTATTTCGCGCAAAACTGGATGCAGATGAATAAAAACCTGTTTTCAGCCCTGAAACTGGAGAAGCGCGTCATGTTTATTATCCTGAGTTTGATCGTGCTGGTGGCTGCCTTCAACATCATCAGCGCACTCATCATGATCGTGATGGAAAAAAACAAGGATATCGCTATCTTAAAATCGATGGGCGCCACCTCCAACACCATCATGAAAATCTTTATTTATCAGGGATTGATTGTCGGCGTGATCGGAACTTTTTTCGGCACTATCGCCGGTCTGACCATCGCGCTGAATTTGCAGAAAATTTCTCTGCTGGTGGAGAAAATTTTTAATTTCAAAATTCTGCCCGACGATGTGTATTACCTGAGCGAACTTCCCTCGAAGGTGAATTATGGGGACGTGGTCGTTATTGTCATCGGCACACTGCTGATTTGTTTTCTATCAACCATTTACCCGGCGCTCCGAGCTTCCAAACTGGACCCGGCGGAAACCCTGAGATACGAATAGTATACCGGACGCGACTACTGATATGATCATACTGACCAATTTATCCAAAACTTTCGTAAAAGACGGCAACAAAATTGAAGTCTTGCGAAATCTGAATCTGGAGATTAAAAAAGGCGATTCACTCGCCGTCGTGGGTGTTTCCGGCGCCGGCAAAAGCACGCTGATTCACATCCTGGGAACGCTGGATCATCCGACATCCGGCACACTTTCCATGGCCGGTCATAATGTTTTCGAGTGGAGCGAAAAGAAAATCTCCGCGTTCCGCAACCAGACGATCGGTTTTGTTTTTCAATTTAATAATCTGCTGCCGGAGTTTACCGCGCTGGAAAACACGATGATGCCGTCGCTGATCAGCGGCCTTTCCAAAAAACAGGCGATGTATAAAGCATCGCAATTATTAGAGGAAGTGGGTCTGGAGCATCGCCTGAAGCATAAACCGGGCGAACTCTCCGGAGGGGAACAGCAGCGTGTGGCCATTGCCCGGGCGCTGGTGATGGAACCGGAAATTTTGCTGGCTGACGAACCGACGGGAAACCTTGACACGGAAACAGGAAAGAAGATAGAAGACATCCTGGTTAATTTAAATACTGTAAAAAAAATAACGTTGATCGTGGTCACGCACAACAAACTGCTGGCAGACAGGATGTCCGGCAGAATCGGTCTGCGCGACGGGAAAATTTATGATTTTTAATAAGAAAACATTGCAAATACTCATTTCTCTGATCCTTTTTGTCATCTGCTTTTTTGCGGAAGCCCAGGCCCAGAACATTAAAAAAATATGTATTCTGCCTTTTGAGGTTCACACAAGCATCGACAGCAGTGCGCTTCAGGAATCCGTTTACAATCATCTTTCTCAAGCATTGCAGAGAGAAAAGAAAATTGAAGTTGTGAAGGCGGGTGATTTGGCTTCCGGCAATGTTATTCTGAATAAAGACAGAGCCATCGCGGCCGGGAAAGCGCTGGGGGTGGACTATGTGGTCACGGGCAGCATTACGCAATTCGGCGAAACCCTCAACATCGATACGCAAATCATCGATGTTGCCCGGGGGACGATTCTGCCTTCCGCGTCTGCGCAGGGCAAAAGATCGGCTGTTCAGGAGGCGCTGGCGGGCGATCTGAAAATGGAGATCCTGGATCGCCTGGGATTGCTGGAAAAAATCGTGAGGATTGATATTGTGGGCAATCGCAAGATCGGAGCACCGGCCATCATCGATAAAATCAAAAGCAAGGTCGGCAAACCGTTCAACGATTCGGATGTCACAAATGATATAAAAACGATCTACAAGATGGGATTTTTTGTCGATGTCAGCGCCGGCGTTACAACGGAACCGCAGGGCAAAGTGCTGACTTTCACCGTTGCCGAAAAAGGGCTGATATCGGAAATCCGGTTGATTGGCAATAAGGCGCTGAGCAAAGACGATATTCTGGATGCCATGACCGTAAAAACCCGTCAAAGCCTCAATCAGGAAAAAATTAAAGATGATATTCAAAAAATCAGGGACCTTTACAAGGCCAAAGGCTACTACAACGTGGAAATCAGCGACCGCCTGGAAAAAGAAGGCCCGAAAGATATGGTCCTGATTCTGGATATTAAAGAGAATAACCGGGTCTATATCCGTTCCATCACATTTGAGGGGAATGAAACTTTTACCGCCAAGGAACTGGTCAATATGATGACCACGAATACGCGCACCTTCCTGGGTTTCATCACGGACACCGGTATCCTGCAAAACGTGCAGCTCAAGCAGGACATTCAAAAATTAACCTCTTATTACTTTAACAATGGTTTTATCAACGCCCAGATCGCTGAACCGGTCATCACGCATGACGACAAAGGCATTTACATCAAAATCATCGTCAAGGAAGGCAAGCGATTCAAAATCGGAAAAGTGGAAATTTCCGGCGACAATCTGGAAAAAACAACAAGGAAGGATTTGTTCGCCCTTTTAAAATCAAAAGCAGGAAACTTTTATGACCGGGAAGCGATCATGAAGGATATGGAAGCGATCACGCTGGCCGCCAACGATGAAGGCTACGCGCATGCCGACGTCGATCCCAAAGTTACCACGCATGAGCAGGAACAACTGGTGGATTTGAACTTCAAGCTCTCCAAAGGCGGACTCGTTTATATTGCCCGGATCGGCATTTCCGGCAACACCATCACCCGTGACAAGGTTATCCGGCGGCAGCTGTCGGTTGTGGAAGGAGATTTGTATTCCGCAAGCAAGCTTAAAAAAAGTTATGAAGGCTTAAACCAGCTCCGGTATTTTGAAGAGGTTGATTTCCAGACGGAAAAGGCGCCGGACAATAAGGTGGACATTAATATCCGGGTGAAAGAAAAGAATACCGGCATGTTCATGATCGGCGCGGGTTACAGCGCCGTGGACCAGGCGGTCATCATGGCGCAGGTCTCCCAGCAGAACTTCCTGGGTTACGGGCAGACGCTAAGCCTGAAAGCATCGCTCGGATCGACCACCAATAATTATGAGCTGTCCTTTGTCGAGCCCTGGCTTTTTGATCTGCCGCTTTGGTTCAAAGCGGATCTCTGGAATTACAACCAGGAATATGATTCCTACCAGTATGACACCAAAGGATTCGGATTAACGCTGGGCTACCCGATTTGGAAGAGAATTACCGGTTATGTGGGGTACAGTTTCAGTATCGACAATATCACGGATGTCAATGAGATAACCGCCTCTAATTATATCAAGGCTCAGATTGGCGAAAGAAACACCAGCGCCATGACCTTCACGCTTGCTTACGATACGACCAACGACCGCATGTTTCCGACCAAAGGAATCAACGCGAGTGTTTCCGTGAAACACGCCGGCATGCCGCTGGGCGGCGACACGGAATTTACGAAATATGCCGGCGCCATCGCCGGGTACTACCCGCTCTTCTGGGATATTGTTTTCGGCGCGAAAAGCAGGATCGGGTATCTGCAAAATAATGACGACAGCAAAGACCTTCCCATTTATGAACGGTATGTTCTGGGAGGCATGAATTCTTTGCGCGGGTTGCGCTATGTCGGTCCGGACCCAAGCAATTCAGGGACCAGTGATGTCGTCGGCGGCACAACCATGCTAACCTTTTCCGCGGAAATTGTGTTCCCCCTGATCAAAGACGCGGGCATGAAAGGCGTCCTGTTTTATGACATCGGCAATACCTGGAATGGCGGTTACTATCTTGATGATTTGAGACAGACAGCAGGCGCAGGCATCCGCTGGCTTTCGCCCATCGGGCCCTTGCGGCTGGAATATGGCTACGTGCTGGATCGTAAAGGGCTGAACGATGATTCCACAGGCCGATTTGAATTCAGCATCGGCATGATGATGTAATGGATCAATGAAAATGAATTTCATTGACGGATGATAGACTAACTAATTGAGAGGAGATTTTTAAAATGAAAAAAAATATTTGCCTGATGGCAGGATTGGCTCTGCTTATTTTTGTCTGGACGAATACGTCGTTTGCCGCCGATAAGATCGGTTTTATCAATATGCAGCAGATCATTCAAACCTCGAACGCCGGTAAAAAAGCAGCCGAAGAATTCAAAAAGATTGTGGAAAAGAAACAGGGAGCCATCCAGACCATGGAAAACGAAGTCAAGAAAGTAAAAGACGAACTGGATAAACAAGCTTCCGTCATGACGGCCGCCGCGCGCAGTGACAAAGAGACCTCTTATCAGAGAAAATTACGCGACTATCAGATTCTCGTCGATGACACCAACAAAGAGCTCCAGAAACGTGACCAGGAATATTCACAAAAAATGGTGCCTGAAATACTGAAAGTCGTCCACAGCATTGCAGAAAGAGAAAAATATACGCTGATTATGGACTACAGCACCATGCCGCTGCCTTACCATGACAAGGCCAGTGACATCACCAAAAAAGTCGTCGAAGAATATAATAGAACGTCTAATGCAAAAAAGTAACCTTCCTTAAAAAAATGAAAAAAAACATTCAGGAAATAGCCGCCATGATTGGCGGCGCTCTGATCGGTGATGAAAAACAAATCATCAGCGATATCCGGCCGATTGACGAAGCAGGCGAAAATGATCTGACTTTTATCGCCAATGTAAAATATTTAAAACGGCTGGAAACCACGAAGGCGGGGGCGATCCTTGTTTCACAAGGAACTGTCGCCCCGGGTAAAAACCTTATTGTCGTAGCAGACCCCTACGCTGCGTTCGGGAAACTCCTCGCGGTGTTTTATCCGGCCGATCACGGCCCGATTGGCGTCAGTCCCGATGCTTATATCGAGAAAGACGCTTGCGTTTCACCGGAGGCAACCGTCATGCCCCGGGCTTTTATCAGCCGCGGCGCCCGGATTGAAAAAGGCGTGGTTCTCTACCCTGGTGTGTTTATCGGCCCGAACGCATGCGTCGGCGAAGGTTCCATTCTTTATGCCAATGTCAGCGTTTATGCCAACTGCATCATCGGCAAACGGGTGATCCTGCACTCGGGTGTCGTCATCGGCGCGGACGGTTTCGGTTTCGCGGCGCCCGGCGCGGGCAACACCAAAATTCCTCAAGTCGGCATCGTTCAAATCGACGATGACGTGGAGCTTGGCGCCAACACCACTGTTGACCGGGCCACCATGGGCAAGACATGGATTCAACGTAACGTGAAGATTGACAATCTTGTTCAGGTTGCCCATAATGTCGTCATTGGCGAAAACTCCGCCATTGCCGCTCAGACCGGTATTTCCGGGTCCACGAAAATAGGAAAGAGCGTCATGATCGGCGGAAAGGTCGGCATCGTCGGCCATATCTCCATCGGAGATTACGTCATGATCGGCGCTTCCTCAGGTGTCCACAGGAACATTCCGGACCGGCAGGTTGGCGGCGGAACGCCGTTTTTGCCCTACAAGGATTTTCTGAAAGTAGAGTCCTGCAAAGTCAAACTTCCGGGAATGCGCGCAAAATTACAACAACTGATCAAACAAGTGGACCGGCTTGAAACAAAAATAAACAAGGCAGGTGAAGATTAAAAATGAAAATTCATTCTACAGCCATTATCGCACCCGATGCGCAAATTGAGGAAGGCGTTGAAATCGGCCCTTATGCTGTTATTGGAAGCGATGTGAAAATCGGGAAAAATACCATGATCGGCCCGCATACCGTCATCGATGATTACACCCATATCGGTGAAAGTTGTCGTATCTTTCAATTTTGCTCCATCGGCGCCACTCCACAGGACTTGAAATTCGGCGGTGAAAAGACGCGTGTTATTATCGGCAATGCCAACACGATTCGCGAGTTTGTGACGATTCACCGCGGAACCTCCGCGGACATCGGCATGACGTTTATAGGCAACCAGAACCTGATTATGGCTTACTGCCACATCGCTCACAACTGCAAACTCGGCAATAACATCGTTCTGGCCAATGCCGCAACGCTTGCCGGTCATATCCATGTGGAAGATTTTGCCATTATCGGCGGATTGACGGGCATACATCAATTCTCGCATATTGGCGCTCACTGTATCATTGGCGGCGCATCCGCCGTTCCAAGGGACGTGCCTCCCTATACGATGTCGTCGGGCAACCGGGTTAAGCTTTACGGTCTGAATCTCATTGGTTTGAAAAGAAGAAAGTTTCCGGAAAAAAGCATCAAGGCCCTCAAAGAGGCTTACCGCATCATTTTCCGTTCCGATATGCTTTTGGCGGCGGCGCTGAAAAAGGCCGAAGCAGAAGTAGAGGACTGCCCGGAAGTAAGACATTTCATAAATTTCATCAGAGAATCCAAACGAGGCGTTTGCCGCTAACCGGCATTCAGCGATTTAAAAAAGATCATTACCGATGTGAAAAAATATGCCTTCTAAAGAAATAAATCCAGCCGCCGCATCAGCCGCGGAAAACAGGAAAACAAAGACGATCATGATTGTTGCCGGCGAAGCATCCGGTGACATGCATGGCGCCGCCCTCGTCCGCGAAATGTCTAAGATCAATCCTTCTCTCAATTTTTACGGCATCGGCGGCAGCCAGTTGGAAAAAGCGGGAGTAAATCTTCTGGTCAATAATGCCT
>DFZJ01000135.1 GCA_002382045.1 Syntrophaceae bacterium UBA4059 | reverse complement strand
TAATTCCATTAACTTGCCCAAGTTGGATTATTCATCCATCGACAAAGTAAAACTTCGCGCGGGTGTTTCCGTTATTGAACAGATCAATTTATTTGCGCCGGATGATCCCTTAACGGAAATCGCCTTATCTCTTACAGAAGCGGTAAAAAAAGCCCTGCCCAAACTGGCAGAAGAGCTTGACCGTCTGTCTGACCGGATTGCAAACGGTAAGCTCCGTCTTGCGGATTACTTTGAGGCGCGCTCGGGCGATGAAAACAAAGCGATGGATGGTTGGGAAAACACGCTGCAAATATCTCCCTCCAACGCTTCCTTTTTATTGAGCCTGATCGCGCGTGTTCTGCTGGAGCGACGGGCAAAAGAAATTACGGAAGCCCTGAGTGAATTTGCCTGGGAGAAAGGCTATTGTCCGATCTGTGGTGAGTTTCCGTCAATTGCGCTGATTGAAGAAGAAGGCGGTAAAAGGTTTCTGCATTGTAGTTCGTGCGGACAGGACTGGCGCTTTACACGCGTGGTTTGTCCTTACTGTGAAAAAGAAGCGCCAAAGGAGATGGATTACTATTACGTCGAAAACAAAACACAGGAATCCGCCTTTATTTGCGACCAGTGCAAAAAATATCTGGTGACACTCTACCGCGCCGGTCGTCTGCATGCGCGGGATATGGATATCTCCGCGATTGCTCTGGTGCATATCGATATGATCATGCAGGATAAAGGCTACGAACCGATGACCGCTTGTGCATGGAATGTTTTGAAATAATTGGTAAAGATACGCGCTGGAAGTCATTTTGCCCGGTGGGTTTGATCCAATGGATGATAAAGAATCTTTTGTGCATTGACAGGACGGGAATAGTTTTGTAAGAAAATATTTGACTGTTATGTCAATTTTGGTATATGTCATCGTTGTCATTGATGAATTAAAGGAGAACGGAGTATGAGTGATACATTTATTTTGAACGGCAAAGAGACGCCCTTTATGCCGGGACAAATGATTCTGGATGCGGCGCGCAACGGCGGCATTGAAATTCCAACCCTTTGTTATCTGAAAGGCGCGGCGCCCACCGGCGCCTGCCGTGTTTGCTGCGTTGAAGTCAAAGGCGCCAGATCGCTAACGGCTGCTTGTTCGACGCCGGTCACGCCGGGCATGGAGGTTACGACGGACAGCGATTTTGTGCACCGCGCGAGAAAGCTCAATGTAGAGTTGCTGCTGGCCAGCGGCCGGCATAACTGCCTGATGTGTCAAGCCAATGGCGATTGCCGTCTCCAGGATTTGGCCTATTTCTATAAAATCACCGAACTGCAATTTAAGGAAAAGGATGAAAAAGATATTTATCCGACAGAAGATATGAATCCCTTTATTGTTCGCGACTTCAGCCGCTGCATTCTTTGCGGGCGCTGCGTCCAGGCCTGTAATGAACTGGTGGTGAACCGGGCCATTTCGCAGGGTTATCGCGGCTCTGAAAGCAAGGTTGTTACCGGCGGCGACAGCCCTTACAATGAAAGCGAATGTGTTTTCTGCGGCCAGTGCGTACAAGTTTGTCCGGTAGGAGCCCTCACCGAAAAGAAAGCAAAGGGACTGGGGCGCCCCTGGGAAGTCCAGAAAATCCGCACAACCTGTCCTTACTGCGGTGTTGGCTGCCAGCAATGGCTGCATATCAAAGACGGCAAAATTGTCAAAGTTACAGCCGTTGAGGATGCCCAGCCTAATCAGGGAAGACTTTGTGTGAAAGGACGCTTTGCCTATGATTTTATTTATTCGGCGGAACGGCTCAAAACGCCGCTCATTCGTGAAAAAGATGGCGAGTTCCGCGAGGCTTCCTGGGATGAAGCGCTTGATCTGGTGGCTGATAAATTCAAAGAGATTATTAAGAAAGACGGGCCGGATGCTATTGCCGGCGTCAGTTGCGCCCGCAGTATCAACGAAGATTCTTATCAGATGCAGAAACTTTTCCGCGCAGCGATCGGTACAAACAACATTGATCACTGCGCCCGTACCTGACACGCTCCCACTGTCGCCGGTCTGGCGACTTCTTTCGGTTCAGGTGCAATGACAAATTCTTTTGCGGACTACGCGAAGGCAAAAATGATCATTCTGGTGGGCACTAATATCACTGAAGCTCATCCGGTGGCTGCAACTTTCGTCAAAGATGCCGTGCTGGCCGGTTGCAAGTTGATTGTGATCGATCCGCGGCGAACGGATATGGTTGATTTTGCCGATACGCATGTGCCGCTGAATGTCGGCTCCGACGTGGCCCTGATCAACGGTATCATGAACGTGCTCATCAGTGAAAATCTGTATGATAAGAAATATGTTGAATCCTGCACGGAGGGATTTGAAGACCTCAAAAAGAAGGCCATGGAATATCCGCCCGAACGCGCGGCGGGAATCAGCGGCATTCCCGCCGACAACATCCGTGAGCTGGCCCGCAAGATGGCTTCAGTCAAGCCGGCCATGCTGATGTACACGTTGGGCATCACCGAACATATTTGCGGTGTGAATAACGTCATGAGCTGCGCCAATCTCCAGATGCTTTTGGGGAATGTTGGTTTTGAATGTGGCGGCGTTAATCCACAGCGCGGTCAGAACAACGTTCAGGGCGCCTGCGACATGGGCGCGCTGCCCAATGTTTTCCCCGGCTATCAGCAGGTGGCCAATGCGGACGCCCGGGCGAAATTCGAAAAAGCCTGGAACGTGAAATCCCTTCCGGATAAGCCCGGTATGATGATGCCGACAATGATGAAAAATCTGACGACCGGAAAAGTCAAAGCATTTTATGTGTTCGGTGAAAACCTGGCCAATACCGAACCGGATATTCATCATGTTGAACGTGAACTGCAATCGGCGGAATTTCTGGTCTGCCAGGACATCTTCCCGACAGAAACCACCCGATTTGCGCATGTTGTCCTGCCTGCCGCGGCCTGGAGTGAAAATGAAGGCACCTTCTCGAGTTCGGAGAGGCGCGTCAACCGTGTGCGCACGGCCAGTGTGCCACCAGGCGTTGCGAAACCCAACTGGTGGATCTTCAAGGAGATCGCCAAGAGAATGGGGCATGACTGGAAATCCAACAGCGCTCAAGAAATCTGGGATAATGAAGTGTCTGTTCTGGCGCCTTCCCTGGCGGGAATCAAATATGCGCGCCTGGAAAATGACGGCCTGCAGTGGCCATGTCCCAGCGAAGAGCATCCGGGTACCCCGACGCTGCACAGAGACGGAAAATTCACCCGCGGCCTGGGGATGCTCAAAGCGATCGACTATATCCCTCCTGCGGAAGTTCCTGATAAGGAATACCCGTTTGTGCTTTCCACCGGACGTCGTCTGTACCATTACCATACCCGAACGCAAACAGGACGTTGTCAGGGGATTAATGATCTGCTCGGCGAAGAAACGGCGGATATTTCAGCCGGGGATGCGCAGGCAATGGGCATTGCCGACGGAGAAATGATTTCCGTGAAATCACGGCGCGGTGAGGTCAAAGTCAAGGCCCGTGTGACCCGGGAGGTGCCCAAAGGAATGGTCTGGATGGCTTTTCATTTCCGGGAAGCCTGTGCCAACTGGCTCACCAATCCCGTTTATGATCCGGTCACGCAAACGGCGGAATACAAGGCCTGCGCGGTTAAGATTGATAAATTAAAATAGCGAAATTAAAAACATCCTGCATGCCATCGGCGGGATGTTTTTTTGCGGTTTTCTATGCTATTAATAGCACATTAAATGCGGCGGGGGCATTTTCTCCATGAAAAAACAAATTTTAATATCAATCATTATTTTATCCTTCTTGACCACGCCTTTGCAAGTTGCGGGGCAGGATGCTTTGAAAAAACCACACGTTAAAGAAATTTTCCTTGCCAATCCTGCCGCATCTCCATCCGGAGCATCAGCGAAAGCGGCGTTGCAAAAAGCCGGAGTGTGGGATGAACTGCAGGGGAAACTGGTTAGTCTTCATGGCCTGGACCATTGTTTTCAAAAGGCGCATCCATTTTTGGTTGACGCCAACGGCCTGTCTGGCCCAAAATACTGAAAACAAGGTTTGCGCAGAACGGTTTATGATTTATCTGATGTCAGACCAAGCCGATCAAATTAAGAAAAAACATGGTTATTGCCAGCAGGCATATTTCGCATTTGAGGATGAATGACAAACGAAGGAGTAAAAACATATGAACATCTGTGCCTATTCTTATGAAGCGTATCTCCAGCGCGTAAAGTCTTTTCACGGCCATCTTGCACCCGGTGTAATCATTGGCGGCTTTATGGTTGATTTGGCCATGAAGCATTTGCCGGAAGGACAGTTTTTTGATGCCGTCTGCGAGACGCCGGTTTGTCTGCCGGACGCGGTTCAGATTCTGACGCCCTGCACAGTAGGCAACGGCTGGCTCAGTATCGTCAATTTCGGTAAATTTGCCGTGACGCTGTATGAAAAATATAACGGCAAGGGAGTGCGGGTTTATCTGGACGCCGAAAAACTGAATACTTGGCCGGAAATCCGTGACTGGTATCTCAAAAAAAAGAAAAAGCACGAACAAAATTCCGACGTGTTGTTGGCCCAGATCAAAGAGGCGGGACACGGGCTCTTGAGTGCTCAGCATGTGCAGGTTGAACCGGAAAAAGTTCGTCGTAAGAAGCTGGGGCCGGTTGGTGTTTGCCCGGTTTGCGGCGAAGCTTATCCGTCAAATGATGGTGATAAGTGCTGCAACTGTCAGGGAGAAACACCCTATCGCAATGTGATTGCCGTCAACGCAAAATAATAATATTCTATGTTCAAACCAGGCACAATCATAGAACGTCTTTATGGCTGCATCAACTCCCGTGCAAAAAACCGGCGGATCGCCGATTTGCGCGCCGGATTAAGTTACGTTGGGGTACAGCTGGATAATGAGGCATCCGGGATGGCTGCGGTGCTGCCGGACGTCACAGCCGGAGACCGCATGATTTTGTCAGAAGCCGGAAGATATGCCGGAGCCCCCGCGGCGGATCTGTTGATCGATCAAGAGAACGGAACAAATGTTTTGCAGCGGATCATTAGTCTGGCGATAGCCAATGCTCTGATTGAGCCGCCTGCCGATACGACGGAAGACCGTGAAGCAACGACTTATTTCAATCTGAAGCCGGGTGAAAAAGTGGCAATGGTCGGCTTTTTTTCACCGCTGGTCGAACGTATCAGGGCCACCGGCGCCATTCTGACTGTGATTGAAAAGAACCCCGACCGTCTGGCGTTGCTCACCCCTGATGAAAAGCAGCAAGCGCTCAAAGATTGCGATGTCGCGATCATTACCGCCACCACGCTTCTGAACCATACGTTTGAGGAAACCATCGCTGCTTTGGGTAAACCGCGTGTCGTAGCGCTGATGGGACCATCCACGCCGCTTGTGCCGGACATTTTTTGGGACACGCCTGTTACGCACCTGGGGGGCGCAGTGGTTGCCGATTCCCGACGGGTATTGCAAATTATTTCCGAAGGTGGAGGTACTCCGGCTTTAAGGCCTTACCTGCGCTTTGTGAACCTGATTTTGAACCGGTAAAT
>DFZJ01000163.1 GCA_002382045.1 Syntrophaceae bacterium UBA4059 | reverse complement strand
TTGTCTTTCTCCAAAGAATATCGACCCATAAGACGATCTATCTCTTTTTGTATTTCTCCATAAACTGTCTCTGCAATTTTTTTTTCAGCGCATCCATCTTTTTCTCGCTTTTTATTTCAGGAACCGGCCGCAAATCGCAGATGCGCTCATTAATTCAAACAGTGCCGCTGCCGGCGGCAGCAACATGATAAAGCAATACTGGTTCACCGGGACCATCAGAAAATCAATTTATTGAGCCGCTTGATCAGGGATTGCGCCGGAGCAAAATCACTCTGGATGCTCAACGCCTTCTCGCAATCGGACAGGGCCTGTGAATAAAGTTTCATTTCAAAGGCGGTCTGGGCACGTCCCCATAAACCGTCGATCAGACAGGGATTGATGGTGATGGACCGGTCGTAATCTTCCAGGGAACGGTCATAGCGTTTTACAACGCGGAAAGTCAGCGCCCGGTTATTGTAACAACGCACATTATCAGGATCGTAGCGGATGGACTTGGTAAAATCACGGATCGCCCTGGGATAATCGGACAGGGCGAAAGCCCCGGTGATTGTAAACGAGTGACCGGACCTTATCTTTTATTTTCAAACGCAGAATCGACGTATAAATCTCGACGGCATTTTCCAGTTGCCCGCCGCTGTGCGCCGTGAGCGCGGCCAGCAATGCTTTCTCCAGATTCGCCTCCCCCATGATCGAATCCATATCGATAGGTTCAACAGGCGCGATATTTGATGGTGGGAAAGCTGCCGTCTGCTTCCAGGGCCGTGCGCACCTGCAGATGGAGCGACTGCAGAATCTCGTCATATACGGGATAGAGATCTTCATAGATGGCTTTGAGTTTTCCGCGGTCCAGATCATCGGGTAATATGAAAGTCAACTGATCATTCATGAGTCATCTCTTACTGTATCAGGCTCCGGCGGCATATTCAAATGACTGATGTCGTTGATCGTCTCAATGTGTGTCTCTCCGTTTCGGATATGGATCACCGTTTTAGAGGCTGTATCCACGCAAGTTTTGCGAAATTCGGAGAGGCTGATATTGCGCAGACGGCACAGAATCGCCGCGATGGTGAAGTTGTGCGCAACAACCAGTGCGTTTTGTGAACCGGCAATAATTTTTTCAATGGGCTGCCAGGCCCGCGTCTGCACATCGGCCAGAGATTCTCCACCCGGCATTCTGACGGATGCCGGGTCGGCAATCCACCGGTGGATAAATTCTTTTTCACGGGCCATCAACTCTTTAAAAGACAAGCCTTCAAAATCCCCCTGATCCATCTCCATCAGTTCAGGATGAACGGCTATCTTTTTTTGGTGAAAGCTGTTGATGATTTCGGCTGTCCGATACGCCCTTTTCAAGGGACTGGCGTGAAGGACGCCGATATCGGAATCTTTGAGAGACAGGGCCAGTCGGCGGGCCTGCTCCATGCCTGCAGAGGAGAGCTCAATATCGCTTATCCCCTGAACCCTGCCCTCTTTATTCCACTGCGTTTCGCCGTGACGAATCAGGATCAATTGCATATCATCACCCTGGCGGACCACGACCGGCCATGCCAGTCCTGCCGCCATCCGGATTTTTTATTTATGCCTTGTAACTGGTCAATTTAGCCAGTGCCGCATCCGCTTCTCGCATGACGCGGTCAATCAGTTCTTTGGTGGTCGGGTTGTCGGTAATGCCGCCGCAGCACTGCCCCGCAAAAAGGATGCCGCCTTCCACATCGCCCTCGTTGAGCGCTTTGAGATGTTTCATGTTGCCCACGGCCTGGCGCGCCAGCACCATCAGGGGATGGCCTTCTTCGGCTTTGAGCATTTCAATGCTGACCCCCACAAATTTGGCAAAAGACAGATTCATCAGCTTTTTGACCAGGAGCGCCCCCTTGACGGCTTCCACCACCGGGAAGCCCCGTTTGGTCATCGCTTCGGCTTCTTTGGTTTTCAGCACACGGCCATCCATGCCGTCAAACACGTTGTCATAGAGGGTATCCTGCTCGGTCGCCTCCATGCACAATCTTTTGAAGTTGTCATGCACCATGCTTTCCTTGACCACCATGAAACGGCTGCCCATCGAAATGCCGTCCGCGCCCAGAGCCAGCGCCGCCGCAAGGCCGCGTCCGTCATAAAACCCGCCCGCGGCAATCAAAGGCACTTTGACCGTGGACGCCACCAGAGGAATAAGAACCATGGATGTGGCCGCAGCGCCGTGCGCCGCCGCTTCATGTCCGGTCACCACCAGCGCGTCGCAGCCCAACTGCACGGCTTTGGCCGCATGCCTGGCGATGGCAATCGTGCCCACCACTTTGCCGCCATAGGCATGCACGTCGTTCACAAACCAGGGTTTCCCCAGCGAATAGTTGATCACCGGAACTTTCTCTTCGATCGCGACGGCGATATTTTCTTTGGCACCCGGTCCCACCAGAATCTGATTGATGCCGAAAGGCTTATCCGTCATCTGGCGGATCTGGCGGATGTTTTCACGCGTTTCCTTCGGGGTGCAGCGCGCGATGGCCAAGAGTCCCAACCCCCCGGCGTTGCACACCGCCGAAACCAGTTTGGGCTCCGTAATCCAGTTCATCCCGGCAAGCATTATCGGATGATCGATGCCGAACATTTCCGTCATTCTGGTCTTGAACATCATTTTCTCCTTATCGGTTATCAAATTATTTTGATGTATTTTTCATGAGCCCTTTCGGGAGAAGAAGCATAAGAGATGAGGACTTGTATGTCAAAACAATTTTATCGGGGTTAGACTTGAAAAAAATGGAATAAGGCAGCGTAGTGCAGGGCAAAAGAGCAATGATACAATTGACGGCATTCCTGGAGAATCGAAGACTCTCCGCGATCTGCTGTGGATATCTTCAATTTTGCACCAAACGAGGTATTGATCACGAAGGAAGACGGCATCAGTTATTGGAAGTGGATTAGTTGTTAACTGGCTGACCTATTTCGTAAAGAAAATCGGGAGAAAAGTCAGCGTGGTTAGGCCAAACTACAGTATCAATATCTTTGTTGAGCCTTGCAGATTGGAAGTAGGATATATTTTTCAGGGGTTCAAAAATCTTGCCTTCTAGATGTGGCTGTAAATCGACCATTTTGCACTCGTTGTTTTCGAACTTTAGCTTCAATTTATATTCGCCAATATATGATACGTCAATTACCCAATGCATAATGTTTTCTCCTAAACGAGAGGGGGGATTTTTTTGAGTTCTTCTTTTTTCGCGACGAGCTCCCAATCATCAAGCAATTCGTTGCGATGCTCAAACGACCATTCAAGAACAAGCGCTACTATTCTTTGTGGCAACTCACCCTCGATAATTTTTAAGTCGTTTATCGAAAACGCTGCTCTATACTCGCCGTATTTAGCGTGAAAAAGTGGCGGAGCGTGCTCAGAGTAATACATCGCAATAACAATCCCTAAAAATCTACAAATTTCGGGCATATTCATTTTCTCCTTGGCCAATCTCTGCGGCGGAAAGATCAAGACATTTGCCGGTATCGCAGACAACAAAATCAGAATTGCACGTCTTAAATTGCTGATGATTGGCGCGAAGGTGGTCAAGTCCGGCAATCGTGACCGGGTGAAATATTCGATCCACGATACACGGACGCCCGCCTTGCTGATGTTTTATGAATTTCTGGATAACTTGCGATTCAAAAAACATCAGGAGTGCAAGGCATGAATATTTTATGTGATTTGATGCAAGAAATTTCTTGCACGGGTTCGGTTCTGAACAGTGGCGCGGGATAGTTCATGGAGAATTATTCTTGTTGATCATGAAAATGCTGAATGCGTGCAAGATTCAGGTATTAACTTCCGTCTCGTCCCAGCCTGAGATGGTAAATTCCAGACATTGACATTGCCGCTTATTCTGATAAAAAACCGTATCGCAATTTATGCATAGTCAAGGATGGAGCAGGAGAAATGAAACTGGTAACAAACCGGATGGTGGACGAGTGGATCGCCAAAGCAGGCAAAACCCAGCGGCTCAGAACCAACTTCAATATACACGAATCGTTATCCGATCCGATACAACGGTTATTTGTCGCGGCAGGACTTGACTCTTATTTCCGGCCGCACTTCCATCCGGGCAAGAGCGAGTTTGCCATCGTGCTTCGGGGGCAGTTTGACATCCTGCTTTTTGATGATGAAGGCGTCGTCACCGAACGGGTATCCATCGGACCGGGCCGTGAGGCCTTCGCTCTGGAAATCGCGGCAGACCGATATCATACCTGGATTCCCATGGAGGAGAAATCCGTATTCTTTGAAGTGAAGCAAGGACCTTACGATCCCGCGGCAGCACTTTCGTTTGCGCCCTGGTCGCCCGAAGAAAGCTCTCCCCGGGTCAAAGAATTCCAGGCAAAACTTCTTGCCGCGCGCACAGGCGACCGGTTCGCCGAAAAATGAAACAGCCGTCCGGCGCTATCGTTAATCAGACTCTCTGGACCTCTTTCATAATCGACATTTCCGGTTTCCCGCCGATAAACGCCCCGCTGGCGGCAAAGAAAGCCTTGAAGTACGGCGTCGCGGAATGAAATTCCAGCGCTGCTTTATCTTTGTATTGTTCAATTACCACCAGCACGTTGGGATTGGCTTTGTCCTGATTGAGAGAATAAAGGACCGTTCCCTCCTCCGAAGCCACATTGGCAATCAATTCCTTGAAAGCCGCCAGAGCTTCATCCATCTTTCCTTCTTTAACCGGCAGTTTGGCAATAACTGTAAGCATTTTAAGACCTCCCTAGTCTGTCATTAATTCATGTTAACACGTCTTGCCTCATAACATAATGAAGGGTTGACAAGCAAGTTATCCCTGAGGCCCGGATCAAGCAATTTAATCGATCTACAGCTAAGCATGGTCTATCTGCATGGCATCAGGCACTTTCATCCCGAAAATGTGGAAGATCGGGGTATCTGTTTTTACGTGCCGTTTGGATGTGATGATTGCAAACACACGAAATATGCAAAATACGCCAACGAGTGTAATGAGCAGTATGCCTCAAAATGCGAAGGCAAATGCTGGGCGTGCTATCCGGCGGACGGAAGCTCCTTTTCTGGAGAACTGACTTGTTACGATACGGACGGCAAGGGACATCATGTGCCCTGATGATCTGTAATATTCAGGGATCCACAGACCCTGTCACCGAATTGCGCAAGAACCGGGGGAACGGAATTAAACCGGCCAGTCGGGTATTTCTTTCTTTGTTCCAAACCACTTGAGCGTGGTGTAGAGCATGTCCGGATGGCACAGCCCGGTCATCAGGCGGGTGCGTCTGCTTTTGGCCGTAACGCCGCGAAGAAGTCTGTCGAATCCCTCAAAAGAAAGCCGCCGCATTTTACGGATGGTCACTTCCTCCAGCGCGTTTCTTTCTCTGAGATAATCTTTGAGTTTTCCTGCATAACCGTCCACGCCTTTCCGTCCTTCACTTACGGCCGTGACAGCCAGAACGCCGCTCAGGCAGGCCATGTCGATGCCGCCGCCGTGCAGGGCTGATGTCAGACCAGCCGCATCGCCGATCATAATAATATTATCGTAAACAAGATCAGGCAGCATCCGAGTTGCGCCAATGCCGCCGCCTCTTTCCAACACAGGTGCGTCAATAAGACCTTCCGCGTACAAGGCATCCGCCAGCAGTTTTTTCCAATCCAGCCGGTCTTTATTCAAAGCGCCGCGCACCGTGCAGACCACGCCGACATTGGCATGTCCGGCATCCTTGGGAAAAACCCAGTAATAGGCGGGCTGAAATTCGGCGGGCATATCCGGAAAAAAGGCGACCTTGATGCGCGGCCAAAGCGCGCTGAAATCACCGGCCAACACCAGTTGATGCGCCAGAAGATACTCTCTGAAATAAGCGTCTGAAAACCGATAGAGCCGGGACGTCACGGACGGAGCGCCGCTGGCATCAAGGACCCAGTCATACTCTTTTTGCAGCAGGCCTAGGCGCGCCACCGTTATTTTCGAGTTTTCATGAACGGCGGCGCCCCGTTTCCGGGCCTGCCATGCCAGATCCTGCTGCCAGGTTTTCCGGTCAAGCATCCACAAGGGACGGTGCTTGGAAAGAGGAAACGTGCAGGGTTGACGCCCTTGAAGGACGATTTCATCAACCGGGCGTAAAAGCCCCCGGCCCGGCCTGGCCATAATCCGCAGCGAATCGAAAATGCACTCCCCGCAGACAATGCCTTCTCCGACATTTCTTTTTTCAAAAAGGTCTACCTGGATGCCTTGCTTTGCCGCCGCCAGCGCCGCATAGAGTCCGCCGGGTCCGGCTCCGATAATGGCGATTTTCATGATTTCTTCACGATGGTCTCATCTTCCTTTTGGATGGTTGTGGTCTGCGGCAAAATTGTTTTCCTCAATAAACCGGTCGGCGCGATGAACTTCCTCCACAAAGCGCCTGACTTTCTTCATGTCTTTTTTAAAGCGGATGGGTCGGCCGCTCTTATCCACGGCGTTGGTCCGGGTGCAGCTGTCCACGCCAGCCGGTTTTAAAACCGTAACGGCCTCAAATGCGTTTTCACCGGAAAGGCCGCCCGCCAGAATAACCGGGATGGGACTTAACGCGATGATTTTTCCGGCAATATTCCAATCGCAGGTTTCGCCGGTAATTCCGACAAAACCGTTCACCGGCTGATTTGCTCCGTAAAGAAGCGTGTCGATCAGGAAATAGTCGGAAACAGGCGCGAAACGCTCGACAAACCCCAGAACATTTTTCTCAATTTCGGCGGCTTCCGCCAATCCCGGACGCGGGACGGAAAGCGACCGCATGATGTCCATTTGCGGAAAACGGTCTTTAATGTCGATCTGCAGCGTCAAAAGCGCATCAAAGTCGCGCACGAGTGTTTGCTGTTCTTCTGGAAACGGCGAGAGCGTATCGCACAAGTGAATAAAATCCGGCTCATGGTATTCCAGCGCCGCAAAGACCTTGACCGGATCTTTCATGAGCGGAATCAGGCCGCTTTTGGCCCCGGACTGCCGTACCACCTGAATCGTTTTACGAATCGTTGTGTTCTTCCATTTGGTCTGATCGGTGAGTACGCTCCCGATGTGATCCGCGCCCAAAGCAACTAAAGCTTCCGCTTCCCCGGGTTTTTGCACTTCATAAATTTGGATGATTGTTTTTCCCATGCGGGAGACATATCATTTCGGACGGCTCCGAGCAAGATATTGCCGTCCGTTTTCTTTGCCTCACACTTGTTTCCGGCTTAAAAACTTCAATAGGATTCGCTTTGCCCGATTTGAGCAAGCCTCATTAAGATGAGATAACGCGACCAGCAAAATTGCGATAAGTCGCTTCCAAAATCCATTTGATTAGCCATTTGGATTTGTCCAATATCGCCTTTCTTTTTGCCGACGCCGGCTGACATGTAACTGGGGAAATATACAACTTGCAGATTGGCAGCCCAAAGAAAAAAATCAAGTAAATGCGACAGCCCATGTCAAGAAGGTAATGATGAGTGGCAATAGGCTGGTACGAAGATCGCAGACTTGGCTTGGGAGAAGATTTTCTTAGCTGTGTGGATGCCTGTATTCAGGAAATTTGTCGTATGCCCGAACGCTGCGCGAAAGCTCACGAGGAGTATCGTCGGGCATTGATTAGGGGCGATTTCCATATGCCATTTTTTACGAGCATACCGGTGGAAAAGTGTTCATCTACAGCGTCTTTCATACATTCCGTGATCCAAAAAAGTGGAGGAGTTGCTGGGTTTGACCTCCAAATACATGCTGAAGGGTTATCTCAGCTATACCGGCGCCATCTATGCCGTCAATTCCAAAGGAGAGGCGGTGAATGGCTGTAGCCTATTGAGCCGCTGCGCCCCGATATTTTATCGCAACCATGGTCACATCGTCTGATTGGGGTGTGCCGTTGGCATGCCGTGTTACTTCTCTCCGTATGAAATGGATCAAGTCCGCAAGATCTTTCCGGGGCGCCCGGTGCAACGCATTTTTCAGCTCGGGTTCACCATACAGTTTTTGTTCCTCGTTTTCCGCCTCGGTCACGCCATCCGTATAGAGAAACAGTGTATCTCCCGGATTCAGGGCAAGCCGCTCGGTTTCAAAGATCGTATCCGGCATGGGACCCAGTACAAAACCCGGTTTCGGTTTAAGATACCGTATCCCCTGCGCGTCCATAATCAATGGCGGGTTATGTCCGGCATTGGCAAAACGGATGTCTCCCGTTTCCGTATTCAGGATGGCGCAGAACACCGTGGCGAACATACAGCTGTCATTGTCTGATGCCAGAATCTTATTGACGCAGGAAAGGATCTGGTCAGGCTCACCCAGCCGCTGTCCTTCAGACTTCAAGAGAGTTTTGGCCACCATCATATACAGCGCGGCCGGCACTCCCTTGCCGGAGACATCGGCAATCAGGAAACACAGATGGGTGTCGTCGATGAAAAAGAAATCGTAGAAGTCGCCGCCGACTTCTTTGGCAGGATCCATCGAGGCGTAGATGTCAAACTCGGGACGATCCGGAAACGCGGGAAACAGACGGGGGAGCAGGCTGGCCTGAATATCGGTGGCCATCTTGAGCTCGCTCTGGATACGCTCTTTGGCCGCGGTGGTTTCGGTCAGGTTTTTGATGTATTCTTTCAAGTTTTCCTTCATCACCTGAAAGTCATGGGCGAGCATACCAACCTCATCCTTTGAGCGTACGGGTGGAAGGTCCACATCAAAGTTTCCTGAAGCTATTTCATCAGTTGCCAGAGCGAGCAAGCGGAGCGGTTTGGTGATGGTGCTGGCAATATAGACTACCGCCGCGATCAGAAGCAGGATGCTGACGAAACCCATGGCCGCCATGGTCATGCTCAAACGTCTGACATTTTCCAGAAGCTCCGTTTCGGGGAACACGACGGCCAGCGTCCAGCCGGTCGAACGGACAGGCGCATAGTATATCCAGCTCCTGACTCCCATCAGATTTTTGTGCAGGATGAAACCGGATTCCCCCCGGATCATTTTTTGACCGAGTTTTCGCATGGCGGGGTCATGCTGCGCCTCAGCCATGCTGAAGGAGGTTTCATTCATGACAGCGTTCTTCAAGGGGTGAGCAAGCACCATCCCGTTGCGGGAAAGCAGGGTGGCATAGCCGGTCTTGAGAACCTTTACGGAGGAGACAAGTTCCGTAAGCGAGTCCAGAGAGATATCCGCCGTCACAACCCCCTGGAGTTGTCTCTTCCCGCCTGCTTCCCGGTAAAAGGGAACCGAACAGGTAGACATGAGGATATTGCCCGCGCCCTCGTCAAAGTATGGCTCGCTCCATTCGAGCTTGCCCAGCTCCCGTGGAATCTGGTACCAGTCCCAGTAAAGATACGGAACGTACTGATAAGATTTTTCCAGGCGGCTGAAGGCGATCTTTCCTTTTTCCCGGTAATAATAGGGCGCATACAGACGGGATGCAGCGCTGAAGACATAAGGTTCAAAGGCCACGCCCGAGCCGTATATTTCGGGATTCTTTTCAACCGTGGTTCTGATCAGGGAGAGGAGTTCCTGTTCCGAAAACCTGCCGTTCTCCAGCGAGCGGGCCATGCCTTCCGTCACCCGGGCAACCGCCACAAGTTCGGTTTCCACCCGATAGACCAAAGCCATGGCAAGGTTGCGTGCGTTTTTTTCCAGTTCCTGCACCAGGATGACACGGGAACGGTAATAGTTATAGCCGAGCGTTGCGGCAAAGATGAGCGCGCTGCACAGCGTAATTACCAGGACAAGTTTGATGGCGATGCTATTTTTCCCCGGCATCGGACCTCCAACTGAAGACGGTGTAGTCGGGATAACTCCGAATCAGGCTGGCTTTCAGCATGCGGCGGCCCACCGCCTCATAGTCCTTCTTCCGGAGAATGCCGGGCGTTTCCCGGAGGGCGCCGGACATGATCAGATCACGCATCCGGTCCAGCATCCATTTTTGGTGAATCCGGTTGGCGGGCACCTGCGCCTCGCGCATGTACCGGATGACGATGTCCAGCGCCTCTTCGGGATGGGCAAAGGCGTAACGCCAGCCTTCCAGCGATGCCGCGACAAAGGCCCTGGCAAGGGCGGGGTTCTTATGGATGGTTCTTTCCAGCGCGTAGATTCCGTCTTCCGGGAAATTCATTCCCTGCTCATTAAGGGAAACAACATTCAATTCCTCCGGATCGATGCCCGAGTTGAGGATGGTGTGGTACTCGTTGTACCACATGGCGGATGTCACATCGATACCGCCGCGCAGAAACAGGTTCACGGTGTGGGTTTGCAGCACTTCGTGAACCTTGATGCCGCGTTCGGCGAACAAGGCGCGGGGCGGGATGGACAGGTCTCCTCCCCACATCCCCACCTTTCTGCCGTTCATATCGGCAACGGTTTTAATGTTGCTGGATTTTCTGGAAATCAGCATCATGGACGATTTCTGGATGATTTGAGCCAGGTTGACGAGCTTTGTGCCGTCAGAGCGGCGCTGAAGGGCGGTTGTAAGCCAGAGCACAGCGAAGTCAGCCGTGCCGTTTTGCAGGGCCTGCGCGGGAGAATGGCCCGGTCCAGCTTTGAGGATCTTCAGATCGATACCGTGTCGGGCAAAGATTCCTTTGTCGAGGGCGACGTAATATCCGGCAAACTGCGCCTGGGGACTCCAGAGCGGCATGAAGGAGGCCTTTTGCAAAGCGGTTTCCACGGCAGCGGCGGGGGGCGTGACGCAGGCCAGCAGCAGAAACAAGAACGGCACGCCGATCAGTTTCAACTTCTGCCATCCCGGATGTTTTTTTTGCGTTGTGGTCGTCATGGCCGTCCCGTGCAGCAGTTCTGTTTGATCTGATCAGAACTTGCTTTTCATGGAACCAGTATAGGAATATAGGCACTGCAAGTCAAGACTATCTTGACTACCCGATGAAGGTTGTGGCGCTGACAGTACAGCGCGAGGGCGCTTCATTCTTTTTAAATATAAGGTGTTTTCAACAAGAATTTTTTTCGTAATCTTCACCGCTTCTCACACGGCAAAAGCGAGAACACAAGTGAATCCGATAATATTAGCGGGTTTGATCGACGCTGCGATTTTCTCTCTGGTTGATAAGTTGTATAATATCAGTTGACGCATAGAGACGGCTATGCGTCAATAGCGGCAGGGGATTTATGCAGATATTTATTGATGCGGATGCATTTCCAAACGGGGTCAGAGACATCCTGATTAAAGCGTCGCTGCGCCTGAATATTCCCTTGATCTTTGTCGCCAATAAACCGTTGCGTCTGGAAAAGCTGGCCCATCTGTCCCTGATCCTTGTTCCCGAAGGGCCGGACGTGGCCGATGACCGCATTGCCCAATTGGTTCAGCCGGGTGATCTGGTTATCACGGAGGATATCCCGCTTGCCGACCGGGTGGTGGCTGAAAATGCGTTTGCCATGAATCCCCGCGGCATGCTCTACACGGAGCATAATATCAAAGACCGGCTGGCCATGCGTGATTTGCTGGGTGAGCTGCGGGATAACGGCACGATCACCGGGGGCCCTGCCGCCTTCAGCAAAAAAGACCGCCGGGCCTTTGCCAATCAACTGGACCGTTTTCTGGTCAGGCAACTGAAAATTGAAAAATCGAAGCAAAAAGATTCCGGTATTTGACCATGACCCGAACGCGAATTATTACATCCGCAATTCCGCATCTTCCCGAGGCCCGACGTCTGGACAGCTATTGTGCCGGCAGGTTTTCCTATCTGACACAGGATCAATGGAATAAAGAAATTGCAGATGGCAAGTTATCGCTGAATGGTGAGACAGTTTGCAATCCCGCAGTATTGCTGAAAGGCGGAGAGGCGCTGACCTGGGACGGCAGCGGAATCGTTGAACCGGAAATCGATGAAAAAATCACGATCCTTTATGAAGATGAATGCTTTATCGCCGTCAATAAAACGGGGAATCTGCCGGTCCATCCTTCGGGGCGATACTTCCATCACACCCTGACGGCAATGCTGGAGGACCGCTGCGGACGCAAGGTCTATCCGGTGCACCGCATCGACCGAGAAACATCGGGTGTCATCCTTCTGGCTTTCGATGGAAAAAGCGCCGGAGAATTTTCTGAAGCGCTGTCCAAAGGATCAAAGGAGTATCTGGCGCTGGTGCACGGAAATTTCCCCGATGAGGCATTGATCGTTGATTTGCCTTTAGGACGTGATAACCAGTCTGCTGTGAGCAAGAGACGCAAGGCGTGGCCGGGCGGTACGCAAAGCGCTCAAACGAGATTCCAAAAAGTTTTGGTTGCCGGCGGCATATCCCTTGTCCGTTGTTTTCCCGAAACGGGGAGGCTTCATCAGATACGCGCGCACCTGCTGGCTGCGGGGTATCCGATTGTCGGCGATAAACTCTATGGAAGGGATGAAAGCGCTTTTCTCACATTCATCAGATACGGACTGACCGCTGAACTGGCCAAGCACCTTGTGCTGCCGCGCCAGGCATTGCACGCGGCGGCGCTGGTCTTTTTGCATCCGCATACTCAAGACGAAATGGTCATCCGCGCGCCTCTTCCCAAAATGTTTGCCGATTTTATCCGTTCAAGAAAAGCCAGCGGCTGATCGTGCGTCTTCTCCGAAACGATTTCATTCCATGTTCCCTGTTTTGTCCGGCAGATTTACTTTTGGGCCATGGCTGTAAAGAAGTTTAACCCTCTCCAGATGATTCATTGCGGCAGCCGGAATCAATGCTGAACCCATGCGATGGTCATCATTACAAATGATGTCAAGTAATTTTTGTCCCAGGACAAAACCACTTAACGGGACTTGTTTTTATGATTCGGCTTTTGGGTGTAACGATGCGGGAAGCAGGGCAGGTAATTATCGCTGGCCGCACGCTTCGCTTCCTGAAAAGTACGAGGCCACTCGCGACATACCGATGGTTTGTGGCCGGCAATATGCAAACGACAACCTCGTTCATCCAGTAGAAAAACACAGCCGCGAGCCCCTACGCGGGTTCGATACATGGTTGTTCCCGTTTTATCCGTTTTCGGCTGCAAAAAATCGGCTGCCGTGGCCTTGCCGGCAGCGATCAGGGAATCCCTTTCGTGCGCGAAAACATCAGCGCCGTGTTGGCAACAGGAATCCCCGCAGGGAAATGAAAAACAGTCCCATGGCGTTTCTTTCTTTTCTTCAGATTCGTTTTTCATTTTCCCCCGTCGAACAATTTATGTATAATTTGCAAAAATGTGCGGTATCTTTATCATCACGGCGGCGTTTAAGCGATGGCGCCGGACCTATTTTTTTACATCCAGCATGGTTCCACGGCAATTGCGTGCGCCGCAACGACAGGCGTGTTCGTTTTTAACCTTGGCGGTTTTACGGCCTTCGACCATCAGGCTGTAGTCGTAAAAGAGCTCTTCGCCGGGGACGATATCGCGCAGAGCTTTGAGAAAGACGCGGCAGCCCTCCTGACAGGCTTCCATATTCGGTTCGCAGGAGTGATTGATCCACCGGGCCGAGTTGCCGTCGTACTTGGCGTCGATGACATGGCCGTCGTCCAGATGGAAATAAAACGTATGGTTGGGTTGGCCGGGGTCGTGGGGGTGGCGGGCCAGAGCCTTGCGCCAGGTGATGATTTCACCTTTGTATTCCAGCACGCTTTCGCCTTCGGCAATAGGTTTAACGGCAAAAACACCCTTCCCGTGAACACCTGATTTGCGTACCTGTGTCCGGCGGCCTGTGGCTGACTGAATTTTGTTGTCGTTTGGCATCTTTTGATCTGACCCTTCAGCTAAATTGGTGGGCGTATATACAAATTACGCCCCTGCGGGTCAAGATCAATTTTGCCATGCCCTGAAGGATGATCCTGCTGTTTTTCATCTATGCCGGTTTGCGAAAGACCACCTGGATGTCGCCGATGGCCCTTTCACAAAAGCCGGCTTCACACATGGCCAGGTAATAAATCCATTTGCGCCGGAAGACTTCATCAAATCCCAGCGCGTTGATTTTGTCCACATTGCGCGTAAAAGACGCCCGCCAGTCCCTGAGTGTCCGGGCGTAATTCATTCCGATATCTTCCAGATTTTCCATTAACAAACCGGTGCGACGGGTTGCGATCTCGGACAGCGCAGTAACCGATGGCAGGTGGCCGCCGGGGAAAATGTACTTTTGAATCCAGTCTGTTGTGCGCCGGTAATTTTCATAGTTCTGGTCGGGGATGGTAATGACCTGAAGGACCAGCCTTCCCGCCGGTTTGAGCAGCTTATCGCAAGTCATGAAGAACGTTCCCAGATATTTATGGCCGACCGCTTCAAGCATTTCGATGGAGACGATCTTGTCAAAGAGCCCTGTCACATTCCGGTAGTCTTGAAACAGGATGGTGATTTTGTCCTGAAGCCCGGCCTGAAGGATTCGCTTTTGCGCCAATTCGTATTGTTCTTCGGAAACGGTAACGCCGGTGATGTGGCAACCGGTCTCTCGCGCCGCTTCCATGGCAAAACCACCCCAGCCGCAGCCGATTTCGAGAACATGATCCGTCGGCTCAATATGTGCCTTTTCGATGATCTTCTGCATTTTATGATGTTGCGCGTCTTCGCAGGTATCGCCGTCGCCTGCGTATAAACCGCAGGAATACAGCATGGTCGGGTCCAGGAAAGTCTGGAAAAAATCGTTGCTCAGATCATAGTGTTTACTGATGTTCCTGCGCGAACCCATGAGTGTATTGGCGCGAAACGCGTGCATGAGGCGGTCTTTCTGACGCATCAGCCATGCCGTGGTCATGTGCCCGTTTTCCAGCGCGTCACGATTTTTAATCAAAACGCTGAACAACACCGGAATATCATCCGTATCCCAGAAACCCTGCATATAAGCTTCGCCCAGGCCCACGTCGCCGCCGAGAACCGCGTCTTTAAAAAAGCGGTAATCATGGATGATCATTCGGGCCTGAAGGGATGAGTTCTGATCGCCGAAATGCCTTTTGCCGCCATCCGGCAGATGAAAAGTAAGACTGCCGGTTTTGATTTTACTGAATAAATTGACCACTAAATTCATGCAGGATCGTTCGAAGATAGTCGGCGTTTCGTTGCGGGCTATTTTCCGAGGATACTTGGGATTTTCTTTCATACAGCACCTCCTCCCGAAGGTTCACCGGATTTGCAATTTTACCATAAAAGCAGGATTTATCTCAATAAGGATAATAGCGTTTATATTAGAGACGAATGACCTCGATAAGATAGGCAATAATCATGGCCGCCGCTGTAATGCCGTGCACTTTGATCATCGCCAGATTGGCCGGGGCCATTTTAAAAGGATCATTCAGATGGCGTCCCAAAACGGCAAAGGATTTGACGGCGAAAGGGAGACTGATCAAGCCCAGAAGAATAAAGGGTGACAAAGTGTTCAAAAGCGCGCCGGCAATTAGAATTCCGTAAGCAATCGTTAAGCCGGTCCCGTAGAGAACAACGCCTGTTTTTTTGCCGCAACGCGCGACCAGATTCCATTTGCCGCCAAGACGGTCCGTTTCGTAATCGGGAATCTCGTTGATAATAATCATCGACCACATCATGAATCCCGGCACCAGTGAGGCCATCAGCGGCGGGGTGGCCAGTGTCTGCGCCTGAACATAATACGATCCCATCACAATGACCGGGCCGAAATTAACCAGCAAACCCAGTTCGCCAAAACCCCGGTAGCCGAAACGGATCGGCGGCGTGGTGTAGAAAATGGAAGAAGCCATGCCGAAAATCCCCAGCATTAAAACAGGCCATCCGCAGGCATAGGTCAGATAGACGCCGATTGCCGCGGTTGTCAAAAAAAACAGGCAGGCGACTTTCAGCATTTGCGTGTCTCTGAGCAGTCCTTCCGGCAGGACGCCGCTGCCACCGGCGAAGAAATTTTTCTCGTCTCCCTTTTTCAAATCGACAGCGTGACGGTAATCGAGCACATCGTCCACCAGATTGAGGCCGAAATGATTGACGGTGACCCCGATGACGACCAGTGCAAAGTGAAACAGGTGAAGCGGGTAGCCTCCGGCCCAGGCCATCACGCCGCCCAGAAGGGCGGGAAGAATGCTGGGCAGGACGAAATAGAGCCGAAGCGCGCGCCGCCAGGCGATCCAGGAAGGCGCCGGCTTTGTTTTACCCGCGTCGGCATTGCCGGTTATAAAAGGCTTTAATTTGATTTTCATGGCCGGTCTTTACCCTGTTTCGTCTCTTGAAGGTTTTCGCGCATCGTTTGCCGATGGGCGGACTTTTTACTTTTTTGATTTTTGAGCAAATCCAGAATTTTATCCTGATACCGCCAGGCAAGCAGGGAAACAATGATAGCCGCGACCGCGACAATCGTTAAAAGCATATACTGCTCGTTGTGGGCGATGTTGCCGCTGATGGACAGCATCATGGTGCCGAAAAAGCGCCCGACGGTGGAAACAATAATAAATGTCAAAGTCGGAATGCGGCTGACTCCCATGATGAAACAAAGATAATCTTTGGGAAAACCGGGAATCAGAAAAAGCAGAAAAGAAACCAGAATGCCCTTGTGTTCCATGAAATTATCAAATTTCTCGAAGACTTCTTTTTTGACCACTTTTTCCAGAAGCGGCTCTCCAAAAAATCGCGCCAGCATGAAGGCCAGCCAGGAACCCAGCGTCAGGCCGATGGTGGAATAAATCGTTCCCCAGAAAGAACCGTAAATATAACCGCCGATAAAACCGGTTAATTCTCCCGGGATGGGCGCGGCAATGACCTGAACAATCTGGAGTAAAATAAAAACTACTTCATCGTAGTGATAGGACTTGATGAATTGTACGATCTGCTGTTTGTCCCTGAAAAATCTGTACAGGTCAAAGTATAGGAATAAATAAGCGCCGAGGCCGATCAATATCAGGAGAAATAGAACCCGCAATATTAAACTTTTGTTCATCTTGTCCATGAAGAAGTCTCGCTGCTGATCGGCCTTTAGCTTGGGAACTTTGTTGTAAAATTTTTATAGTATTAATGTTTTTTCGTCAAATGGTTTCCCTGACTATTTGCCCAAAAAGGATCCGATCGCAAAACAGTTGACTAAATGAAATTGATGTGCAAGAAAAACGCATCCTTAAGAAAATATCAAGATTATGCCGCATATTTAATGTCATAAAGGGGGAGGACGACATGTCGAAAGTGCCGCAAAAACTGGAAAGAAAAAAATCTGAAATATATAAAGATGCGCCCATTGCCAAATATGGCGAAAGAAAGCCTGACTTTACCACGATGGGCCGGACGATAAAAAATCCTCACAAGAAATTCCGTGAGGTCGTTTGCGTGGAAGCCTGCCGGACACCGTATGGCCGTTCCGGGGGCGCGCTGAAAGATTTTTCGGCGATGGAGCTGGGCGCACTGGCCATTAAAGAAGTATTGCGCCGGACGGAAGGCAAGGTCAATCCCGCCGATGTGGATTATATTTTCATGGGGCAGGTGGTTCCGGCCGGATGCGGTCAGATCCCGGGGCGACAGGCCAGCATTCTGGCGGGCGTGCCGGAATCCGTTCCGTCCATTACCGTCAATAAAGTCTGCTCGTCCGGCATCAAAACCATTGATCTGGCGTTTCAGATGATTCTGCTGGGACGCGCCGATATCTGCATCGCTGGCGGTCAGGAAAGCATGAGCAACTGCCCGTTTGTGCTGCCGGATATGCGCTGGGGCGCCCGGATGGGGCTGCCCAATGGCCGCGTCGTGGATGCGATGGTCTATGACGGTTTGTGGGATGCTTTTTACAATCGCCACATGGCGATTCATGGTTCGGAAGTGGCCGATGAATTCGGTTTTACCAGGGCGGAACAGGACGAGTGGGCGCTCAATTCCCAGATGAACGCCGTGCGCGCGATGAATGAAGGAAAACTCGACGATGAAGTTTTTCCCGTGGAAGTCAGGCAGGGAAAGAAAGTCATCATCATGGATCAAGACGAAGGGCCCAGACCGGAGACAACTCTGGAAGGTCTGGCCAAACTTCCGCCGGTGTTCGGACATCTCAGCACCGTCACCGGCCAGCCGGGCAGCGTCACCGCCGGAAACGCCCCCGGCGTCAATGACGGCGGTGATGTCTGTTTGCTGATGAGCCGTGAGAAAGCTGACGAACTGGGATTGAAACCCATTTTTACGATCGTCGATTATGCCGAAGTATCGCAGCCGACCAAAGACATCGCGACCGTGCCGGGGCTGGCCATTAAGAAAATTCTGGAGCAAAATGATCTGACGCTTGATCAGATGGATTTGATCGAAATCAACGAAGCCTTTGCCGCGGTGGCGCTGGTGAGCTGCCGTTCCATTCTGGGAATGACGAAAGAAGAGATGTTTAAAAAAGTGAATATCAACGGCGGCGCGGTGGCCTATGGCCATCCCATCGGCGCAACCGGCGCGCGCATTGCCATGACGCTGGGCTATGAACTGAGAAGGCGCGGCGGCGGATACGGCGTCTGCGGCATTTGTTCCGGCCATGCGCAGGGCGACGCGATGCTGATCCGCGTCGATCAATAAAAGGCAGCCGGAGCGCTGCGATCGGCTGCATTTATTTTAGGTGATTTTCAGAACTTTTCCCTGACTTCATCGAAGTTATCCATAACGTATTCATGATTCTCTAAAATCCACACGAACCACGAGCTACGAACGACGTTTCCCTTACAACCGTTGAACCTCTTAATCCCTATTTCAGCACAATCAGCGCATCCACCACAACCGGTTTTGATCCGCAGAGGATAACCGGATTGAGGTCGATTTCGGAGACTTCCGGAATTTCCAGCCCGATGCGGCCGATGGCCATCAGCATTTCGGTCAGGCGCTTTGTATCCGCCGCTTCCATGCCACGGACAGCTTCCAGAATTTTATGTCCCTTGATCTCCTGCATCATCTCTTGTGTGTCGCGGACTTCCAGAGGCGCTCGGCGAAAAGAAATATCCCGCAGGATTTCCGTAAAAATTCCTCCCAGACCGAACATGACACAGGGGCCGAACTGCGGATCTCGGGTGAGCCCCATGACCAGTTCGCGCCGGCCTTTGATCATTTCCTGCATCAAAACGCCGCCTTCAAATCCTTCCATGCCCGCCATGATTTCGCGGAATGCTTTTTTTGCCTCTGTTACCGTGCGGATGTCCACATGGATCAAGCCTTTTTCCGTTTTATGGGCTATTTCCGCCGAGCAACCTTTCATGACCAGGGGGAAGCCTATTTTTTGAATGGCTTTTTCCAGATGTTCTTTATCCTTGATCAGGATTTCTTTGGTGACGGGTATGTCATAGGCGGCCAGGACCTGCTTGGCATCATATTCCGAGAGCGTTTTTTGCCCCTTGCGCAAAGCCTTGTCTATCATCTTCATTGCTTTATCGTTTTTCATGTTTTCTCCTTCCGTAATAGGTATTCATATGGGCTATCGCCCGGACGGCGTCGTGCAGTTCGTCAAAAACAGGAATGCCGTGATTCATATATTCCTGCCGTGTCAGGGCGATGAGTTCCGTGATATCCATATCGTCCAGCCCTTTCTTCACGTTGGGGAGAACCGCGATTACCGGCTTGCCGGTCTGGTCGACAACATCGCGGACAGCCTGGGCCAGTTCCCGGTAAGGCGCCACTTCAGAAACGGGCTTCCCGAACATGCGGGCGATGGTTTTGTAATGGAAAAGCAGCGATACGATAATTTGCAGTTCAATCCGGTCATCCTGAGCCGCGGCCAGCAAGGCTTCTTTGAGGACCTCCGGCCCGACAAACGGATTGGCAACATCAATGGGATTGATGGCACTCGATCCCGGTCTGGGGAGAACGTTTTCAATACGCGCCTGAAGCTCCGGATACAATGAGGGGATATCCATGCCGTATTTTTCCGCGGTATCGCACGCGGTTACGCCGATTGCGCCGCCGCCGCCGGTCACGGAAATACTTTTGAATGATCGATGCGGCAGAAGAGAGAAGGCCAGGTTGACCTGCGCCAGTTCTTCCGTATCATTGACCTGAATGGCGCCTGCCTGTTTTAAAATGGACTGCCAGATCACACGGCTTCCGCCCATCGAGGCGGTATGGCTGGCAACGCTTCGGGCGCCGGCGTGAGACAGGCCTCCCTTAAAAACGATCACCGGTTTTTTAGACGCGGCGGCCTTGATTTCACGGAAAAAAGCGTCGCCGTCTTTGATGCCTTCGATGTACATGGAGATGACTTTGGTCTCCGGATCGCGGGCCAGGTGGTTGAGCAGTTCCGCCTCCCGCAGATCCGCGCCGTTGCCGAAACTCACCATCTTGCTGAACCGGACACCCAGCCATTTTCCCGTGTGCGCGAAATCAATCGACATGCCGCCGCTTTGCGCCAGAAAGGCTACCGGGCCGCTCTGGCGCGACAGATCCGGACCCGGAAGCATGGTCAAACCGCTTGCCGGACAATATATGCCGAAGCAGTTGGGACCCACAACCCGAATCCCTCTGGCGGCTATTTCCTGAATCTGCTTTTCCAGTTCCCTGCCTTCTGCTGTTCCCAGTTCGCTGAAGCCGGAAGAAAGAATCTCCGCTCCGGCCACGCCGATCTTAAGGCAGGCTTCCAGGGACGCGGGAACCCACCGGGCGGCGACGGCAATAATGGCGAAATCAACTTTTTCCGGAATATCCTCCACCCGCTTGTAGATTTCTAATCCGGAAATATTGCCGCCTTTGGGATTGACGGGGAATATTTTCCCCTCAAATCCCATCGCCATGATGGATTTTAACATTCCAGTGCCAAAACCGACGCCGCCTTCTTCAGCGGAAACACCAAGAATAGCGAGGGTCCGGGGGTGGAAAATTCTTTCATAATCCGTGGCCGGATAACGGTTTTTTTTGCGTTTGCCAACTTTGTTTGTGTTTTCTGACATTATTGACCTCCGTTACTTCCGATTTTGTCTTGTATGCTAATCAATAAATCGACTATTTATTTCGCAGATCTTTCAGCATTCGGATGAGCAGCAGTCTTTCTTCCACGTTGAACGGCGAAAGAACTTTCTGGTTGAGCTTTTCCGTTTCCTGTAAAAATTCATTACGGAATTGATTTGACTTTTCCGTCAGTTGAATATTCAGGACCCGCCGGTCCGTTTTGTCTGAATTTTTGATAATCCATCCGGCCTCCGCCATGCGGTCCAGAACACCGGACAGCGTGGCGCTGTCCAAAACCAGGCGCTTTCCCAGCTCCCCGGCGGAAAGCCCTTCCTCTTCGTAAAGAGCGTTGAGCACCAGAGCCTGCATGGGCGTCATGCCATAAGATTGTAATTGGGATTTGAAAGTTGCGTAAACCCGTTGGTTGGCTTTGCTGAGAATAAATAGAATAACGTCCTGGTAACTAATCATGAAAACACCAACCCTATTATTTAGTATGCAAGATAAATAAACAGGAATATAAAGTCAAGAAATTTTCAGAGGCATAAAAAAGGAATTAACCGTGGCGGCTAATTCCTTTTTTTATTCGATAAGCTGTGCAGGATTCGAAACGTCAGAATATTATTAATCTATTGCTGCTACATGAGGGCCGTCGAAGTATATTCTTGTATATCCGTAATACCAGACATAGTAAGTTTTTCCTTTGTGTGGATTGTAATTTTCGAAAGTCCTGGCATCGGCGTCTCCCAATAATGATTCAACATCGTTCTTCTTCATCTTCACGGTTATTCTTTTTTTTGCATCAAGAGACTTTTTAATGATTCCTTCGACGATTTCCGCTCTTTTTGCTTCTATGGCGTCAATTTCTCTAATAGCCGCGTTTCTATCTTTTCTTAAATCCTCCGCCTCGCTAAAAGAAGCCAGTTTAAGTTTTTTCTGTAATGCGTCCAAGGCTTGTTCTAATTCCCTTTTTTTCTGCTGTTGCTCATTAAATTGATTTTGTAAAGATGTGTCACTTTTAATCCTTGCTATCATTTTTTCCACAAAACGCGTGTCAACATCAGTTGCGGCAGTCGTCGTAACGGTCATGTCCTGCCATTCCTGATTTGGTGTTGTTACTTTCAGCATGGATGCCGTATAAGCGTTTATCTCATTTTTTGACAGCTGGTAATGCTTTGCCGCATTCAGCGTTCCCACATAGACCGCTGCCTGTTCCAAAACACTTTTACCGGCTTCGATAAAGCAAATACGGCGGACTTCATTGCGTGTTTCATTATCACTCATTTTGTATGTGTGGGTGATCGTGAATGTTTTGATCTCGGCATTGGCCATGGCAGGAACATAAAGCAATAACAAAAAGGAAAACAGCCGGAATATCTTTCGCATATTGAATTCTTCTCCTGCATTATCGTAATTTGCTGAAACGTTTGTGTGAATCTACCACATTTAAAGTTAGAGTTCCGCCTTTTTTTGATGACCTTTCAATATCTTAAAATCTTGCATGTCTCCCTTGACTGGTTATTGGCAATTTTAATATTTTTGTTGATGAGGCCCCCCCCCAAAACTGGCCACCAATAAAAAAGAGGGGCTAACCGTAAAGAGCTAGCCCCTTGTTTCTATTGGTGCGCCCAGGAAGATTCGAACTTCCGACATCCAGATTCGTAGTCTGGCGCTCTATCCAGCTGAGCCATGGGCGCATTTTTTCAAATGACGAGGCAGCCCTATAGCACATATTTAAACTCGAGGCAAAGTTAAAATATGGGAGGGGCTACTTATTGTAAAACACGTATTTAAACAATGATTTTAACTATTTTTACTGATAAATCACATTGGTTATGCCCCGGATGGAGTTGGTCAGAATTATCTTGTCTGCTTTTTTCAAGTCTTTTATCCGTAGAGTTTTTTTCCGGGCATTGAGCTTATTCATCGTTACTTGTCTGGCGATCCCATTTAATAAGCCGCAGGAAAGCGGCGGCGTGCACCAGCGGCCTTTGATGAATACAAAGACATTGGATATCGCGCCTTCGGTGATTTCATCTTTTTCATTGCGGAAAAGAACATCGCAATAACCCTGCTCCGAATATTTTTTAAACTCTTCGTCGTATAACTTCCGCCTTGTTGTTTTGTGGTATAGGAAAGGATCGCCTGCGTTTGTTTTATGCTTTGAAACGGCCACAATCGGATGGACAGGGCGTGAGGCAACTGACTGATGTTGAATCACGATGCTTCCTCCGCTTTTCAATAACAGACGCAGACGGATGTCGCCGTTTAGCTTTTCCGCATAGGCTCTCAATGCGGTTTTAATTTTGTCTATGGAGCAGGGGATAGAGAAAAATTCAGCCGAAGCTTTTAAACGCTGCAAATGCCGGCTTAAATACTTAATTATTCCATTCGTGGACAGCATGGTTTCGATGAGTGCAAACTCCGGCATGTTGTTGATCAGAAATTGCGCCTTGAGCCGGCATTCCGCAAATTCTTCTTCAGGGCGGGAATCATCAACAATACCCCCGCCGATGCCCATCCGGGCCTGATATTTATTTTCCTCCTGCCGCTGAAGATCGATGGTCCGGATGGCCACATTAAAAACAGCCTGCCCGTCCGGGGCAAAAAAACCAATGGCGCCTGTGTAGATATTCCTTGGTCCTTTTTCCAGCGTTCGGATGATTTTCATGCTTTGAATCTTGGGCGCGCCGGTCACGGAGCCGCAGGGGAACAGGCTTTTGACCATATCGAATATGTTAATCCCTTTCTGCAGCTTGCCGGTGACGGTGGAGGTCATCTGTAATAACGTTTCATATTTTTCCACTTCGAAAAGCTTTTTTACTTTAACCGAACCGGGCAGACAAATCCGGCCCAGATCGTTTCTGAGCAAATCAACAATCATGACATTTTCGCTGGCATTTTTCATATCGTGCCGCAGCCAGTG
>DFZJ01000073.1 GCA_002382045.1 Syntrophaceae bacterium UBA4059 | reverse complement strand
AATACACCGGCGTTCCCATCGTGACGCTCAATTATGACGGCACCGGCAAAAATATCAATTCTAAAATCCGGCCCTATATTAAATTTCCGCGCCGGAAAGCGACCGTTAAATGACCTTTCTTTTTCCCGACAATCCGGGCGCACACAAGGTCAGCATTACACCGTCCGGAGACCGTAAGGATTTGGCCTTCATGCTGGCTCTCGGCATGGGCATGATTCTTACCGAACAAATCAGCATGAATATCGCCTATCACTACTTCGATCTTGGCCGGGTGGAAACTTCACCGGGCAATATGTATATGGATACCAGACCGGCGGGAATCACCGTGAACGGCATCGAATCCCATCTGCGGACACATGGCTTGGCGTTGGGATTGCGTTACCAATTTTCATCCCTCTTTGTTTTTAAAAATGTAAACAAGAAATCTTGCAAAATTCTCATTGGTTATGATAGAAATGCATTACCAATGATTGTTATTTAAATGTTTACTTCGCGTAAGGAGTCCCATGAAGAAATTTAAAAAGTCGACGATTTCTGATTTTGCCATTGGTATCGTTTTGACATTACTGGCTCTCTTCGCCTCTTTACTGTCCTTTGGACCCCTGGAAACACTGGAATACGGCCTTTATGATTTACGCGCCGGTTTACGCACCAAGCAATCTGCCGCTCCCGTTGCTGTCATTGCGATAGACGAACAAAGCATTGCCAACCTTGGCCGCTGGCCATGGCCGCGCGCTTCCATCGCCGCCATGGTGGACCTGCTGCATTCGTATAATGTAAAAGTCGTCGGTCTCGATATCATTTATTCTGAAAAAGATGCCAATCAGGGGCTTGTCGAAATACGCAATCTGATGAAGAGCCTTGAAGGCAATCCCACATACGACGATGTTTTAATGTCCCTCAAAGAATCAGAAAAACGACTGGATAATGATGCCATTCTGGCCAATTCAATTGCCGTCAATAAAAATGTCGTGTTGCCGTTATTTTTTGTACCCGGCGTTCCGACGGGAAGGGTCTCATCAAACCCGCCGGATTATCTGCAAAATAACTCTTTAGCTCCGTTGGGTATGGACAACAGCATTACGGCAAGCCAGCTCGTCCCCCCCATTGCCGAGTTTGCTTCCATTTCCCAGGGGCTGGGTCACATCAATATTATTCCCGACCGCGACGGCACCGTGCGCAGCGAGCCGCTGTTCATGAATTTTGAAGAAAAACTTTTTCCGTCCTTTGCCCTGCAATTAACATTAAAATATCTGAATATAGATTTGAAAACCCTGCGAATCGGACAGAAAATTAAATTCGGCCGCAAAGCCATACCTGTTTTTGAGAACAACAGGATGTTAATCAGCTATAATACCGGAATTCCCACCTATTCATTTTTTGATATCGTCAATAAGAAAGTTGCACCGGAAGTTTTTAAAGACAAGATTGTCATTATCGCTCCCACCGCAGCCGGATTGAGCACCATGCAGGTCACAACAACTGCCGTTAATGTGCCGCCGGGAACCATTATCGCCAACGTTATCGAAAACATCATTGCCAACGATTATATTGTGCGTCCGGACTGGGCAGGCATTCTCGAACTCATCATGATCATTGTCTTCGGCCTATACATCACCCTGGTTATTCCGCATATTAAAGCCGGCATCAGCGCCATCGTTTCTTTTGTTCTCCTGCTCGCCTGGATGATTGCGACCATTTATCTTTTTGCCGCTTACGGTTACTGGATCAAAGCGCTTTACCCGGCCCTCATCCTTCTTGTCGGCTATATTGTCATCGTTTCCAAACGGTATCTGCTGACGGAAGAAACAAAAGACCGCATGGAAGCGGACGGCGTCGAAACCAACAAAATGCTGGGCTTGTCCTTTCAGGGACAGGGCCTCCTGGATATGGCATTTGATAAATTTCGTAAATGCCCGGTGGAAGACGAATCCGTCAAAGAGTTAATCTACAATCTCGGTCTGGATTTTGAGCGGAAGCGCATGTTCAACAAGGCGGTAGCCGCCTACGAACATATCGCTGCGGCGGGAGATTTTAAAGACATCAAGGATCGCATCAAGAAACTGACTGCCGCCGGTGAAACCATGATCTTCGGCTTATCCGGCGCCAAGAAAGATTCCACCGTCATCATGGACAACACCGTCACCAAACCGACTCTGGGACGCTACGAGATCATGAAAGAACTGGGACGCGGAGCGATGGGCACCGTTTATCTGGGGAAAGACCCGCGCATCAACCGCGAAGTGGCCATTAAGACCTTACGGTATGAGGAAATTGATTCCGAACAACTCGATGAAGTAAAGAAAAGATTTTTCCGGGAAGCGGAAGCCGCCGGTAAATTATCCCATCCGAATATTGTAACCATTTATGACGTCGGCGAGGACTACGACATCGCCTATATGGCCATGGAACTGCTGGATGGGACCGACCTGGAAAAATATGCCAAAAAAGAAAACCGGCTGCCGATGGAAGAAATTATCCGGGTTGCCGGCTGCGTCGCGCAGGCGTTGGATTATGCTCACTTAAACGGCATTGTTCATCGCGACATCAAACCCGCCAATATCATGATGCTCAATAATCGAGAAGTCAAAGTGGCGGATTTTGGAATTGCCCGGGTCATGGCCACATCCAAGACACAAACGGGAGTTATCATGGGCACACCCAGCTACATGTCACCGGAGCAAATAGCCGGCAAAAAAGTGGATGGCCGTTCCGATTTATTTTCTCTGGGCGTGGTTTTATATGAACTGATTGCCGGAGAAAGACCTTTTACCGGAGACAGCATTGCCACACTGATGTACAACATCACAACGTCCGCGCCGCCATCGATTAAAGAACTGTCTCCGGACATACCGGAGAAACTGGCGCCGATTCTGGAAAAACTTCTCTCCAAGGATGTGGAAGTTCGTTATCAGAACGGCCGGGAACTGGCTGATGATCTGGCCAAATGTTTGAATTAGGGAGGCCCCATTGAACTTAACTGCCTTGGGAAAAACCGATCAGGGTCAGGTGCGGTCCAATAACGAGGATAATTTCTTTCTCGATGAAAAACTCGGCCTCCTGGTCGTAGCCGATGGAATGGGCGGACATGCTTCCGGTGAAACGGCAAGCAAACTGGCCGTTAATGTGATGCGGGATTATTTTCAGGGAAGCCGGCAGGTGATCGGTCATTACAATGACTCTTATTCCGAAGTAACCAACAGACTGAACTCCGCCGTCCATCTTGCCAACCTGGCCGTCTTTGAAGCTGCACAAAACTCGCCTCAGTTAAAAGGAATGGGCACAACCATTGCGGCTGTTTGTCTCAATGGAAATCAATTGAGCATTGCACACATGGGCGACAGTCGTGTTTATCTTCTGCGCTCCGGCAGTATCGAGCAGTTGACAGACGATCATTCCCTCGTGCAGGAACAGGTCAAGCGTGAACTGATCACAAAAGAAGAAGCAGAAAAATCGGAAATGAAAAATATCCTGACCAAAGCGCTGGGTATCAGTGCAGACACCAAAGCGGATTTAGGCGAACTGACTCTGTTTGACGGCGATATTCTGCTTTTGTGCAGTGACGGCCTCTATAATATGGTTCCGGATGAAATGATGCTGGATATTGTTTCCCTTGCCGGAAATGCCGGCGCCGCATGTGATGCTTTGATCAACACGGCTAACGAAAATGGTGGTAAAGATAACATTACTGTGGTTTTAGGATACATTGAAAAGAATAAATGGTATTCGGCTTTGTTAAAATTTGTAGAATCTTTTCGGAGGTGAAGTATGGCAAAGATCTTACTGAAATACAAAGAAGCGGTTATTAAAGAAATTGTTCTGGGAAAAGATAATACAACGATCGGCAGGAAACCCGATAATGACATCGCCATCGATAATCAAGCGGTATCAGGACATCATGCCTCCATTAAAATGCAAGGCGATAAGATTTTAATCGAAGATTTAAGCAGTTTGAACGGCACTTTTCTGAACGGTCAGAAAATTTCCAAAGCCGAAATATTTAACAATGATGTCATCCTGATCGGCGTCCATACGCTGAATGTCATTTCCGACAAAAACAGGGATGCCAGCCAGAAAACCGCCACAGTGCGCGGCCGTTCCATGTCTGAAACAATGGTCATTAACCCGGAAGACCAAAAGAAGATTATCGCCGCGGCCGATAAAACAGCACCGGAATCTCTGGGAGGTTTTCTCGTCATTGGCGGATCAACAGACCAGAAAGATTATGTGCTCAAAGAAAGGGTTTCCGCTATCGGTAAAGAAGACGGTTCCGCGATAAAATTAAAAGGGTTTTTTGCGCCTAAACTGGCCGCACTGGTCAACCGCCGGAAGGAAGGATATTTTATCACGCCATCCGCAGGCAAAGACCTGAAAGTCAACGGCCAGGTCATTGAACGCCGTTACGATTTGAAAGACGGCGATATGCTGGAAGTCGGTGGGCTGAAATTACAGTTTTACATAAAAGAATAAAAGAATAAAATAATTCGCATCTAAATATGTCATTTCGAATTGATGAATTGTACTTGAAATCATGGAATCCTTATCTATCAGTGCTTATGGCCATCCTGATCATCTTATGTGTTCCTGTCATGTCGCAAGCCGGCTCATCTAAGAAAATTACAAAAACCAAGGTCATCAGGTTCATTCCACCGATCCCTTCAGACACAAGAGAAGGTTCCTGCTGGACCAATTCCAATATCATTCGACGGTCAAATGTCTGGCGGTGCATGATAGGCAATGAAATCTTTGACCCATGCTATACCGCCCAAGACAAAACAACCATCGTCTGCGATGCCAAACCTGATATTGAAAAGCCATCAGGATTCGTCCTCAAGCTTACCAAACCACTACCGGCATCTGATGCCCCCAATGGCCCTTCTTCATCAGCATCAATGGTTGAGCTGGAAGATGGAACGATCTGCGATGCCCTCTCCGGGGCAGCGGGCGCTACAGACGGCGTCAGGACAGAAAGGATCAGCTACTCTTGTCGAATGAGCAGTAAGAATATGGTGATCTTTGGTGATTTGGCCATGGTAGAAAACTCTAAAGAAGGTATCATGATGCTGGATCGGGAACTCGCGACACGTGTTTTTACAGCCGGATCTCCGATTGATCCGGCAGCTTACAATATTGTTGCATAAAAATTTATTACATAAATAATCTAAGAAAACCTCCTGTGTTAAATGCGGGGGGAGGTTTTCTTTTTCTATATAGTCAAACATATTGTTAAAATACTGCCCCACACTTTTCAAAAAATGGCAGGTTTATCCTACCACTTAACTACAGAACAACCCATATTGTAAATTCAATAACATCATATATTTTAAGCAAAGAAGGAGGACACGATTATGTTTGCACCGAAGAAGATATTAGTACCGACGGATTTTTCAGTTTATGCGGATAATGCGTTAAAACAGGCGATAGACATTGCGAAGCAGAATAAATCAAAAATTTATCTATTTCACGCGATCGATGATGGATTTCAACAGTGTTCTGTCGATTATTGTCTCAATGAGGGAGATGTACGGAAAATTTATAAAGACAGTATTGAAAGCGCAATGGATAAACTACAGCATGAAGCCAAGAAGATTACCGACAGCCAGGCCGATATTGAAATCGTTTTCGATACCGCTAGAGGCATTCCCTATGAAGAGATTCTCAAAGAACAGGAAGCAAAAGGCATTGATCTGATTGTGATTGCTTCGCATGGGAAGACAGGCATTTTGAAAAATTTACTGGGTGGCGTTGTTGATAAAGTCATAAAAAGAGCCAAGTGTCAGGTGTTGCTCATCAGAACCTGATCTTTGGCATAGCATTTTTTAGTTTTCGATTTTCAATAGTTGAAGGTGTGATATTTGAGCTCATGACTTTGAACTAACAAATAATAAAGGGGGAACGAATGAAAAAGACAATTTTTATTGTTTCGTTGGTATTAGCTTTTGCCTTTGTCCTTGGCACTAGTACGGTACAGAGTCAGCCCGGCAGAGGTGGCTATGGTTATGGCATGGGACCGGGCATGATGGGCGGCTATGGTGGTTATGGCATGGGGCCCGGCATGATGGGTGCAGACTGGATTGATGTTCCGGCTAAACTGCCTGCACCCAAAAGCGCCGAGTGGGTCCAAAAACTCCGGGAGATCCTGACGCTGGAAAAAGAGTCTCTGGCCCAGTATGAGACCGATCAGGAAAAATTTAACACCTTCATGCCGTATAGGATGGTCATCCCCCAGGAAGAGAATCACGTTGAATGGATCGGGCAACTTTTTAAAGCTTACGATTTGCCTGCCGATGGTAAGACGCCCCCTGTCGTGGACAATAAAACACTGACGAATGCCTATGAACTTAGTGTAAAAATGGAAAACGATTTATTGCCCCGTTATGAATGGCTCGTTAAAAAGGCAGCGGATCGCGATACGTCTCAGGTGCTTAATGTCATCCTCCTTCAGAGTCGCTGGCATCTGGTGATGTTTGATCATGCCTTGCGCATGGGACATGGCTATGGATTCAGCAGAGGTTGGGGTATGGGACGCGGCATGATGGGGGGGGACTATTATGGCACTGGTCGTGGTTATGGACGGCAATATCCGTTAAGAGGCAAAACCATAGATGCGAAAGAAGCCGCGGCCATGATGAATGACGATCTAAAGTCTTCAAGAAACCCCAACCTGAAGTTGGGTAAGATAAAAGACACCGGAAATGCCTTTGAAGCAGAGATATTGACAAAGAACAACGACCTCGTTGACAGGGTGCATATTGACAAGGCAACGGGTTATATAAAATCGGCTTATTAAACAAGCAGATCGCCTAAGTTGACCTTCAACCCTGTTTCAATCTGGCGATATTATCCGGAGGCCGCGCCCAATTGCTGCCTCCGGGATAAATAAAGAATGAGAGGTGCGTTAGATGAAACATATTATCGTAAAAATAATTGCATTCTCATTCATATTGTCAGTCATATTATTATCCGTCTCTTATGCCAGTAAAAATCAGACATTAATGAATAAAAGCAATGATAAGCAGTTAAAAGAAAAACTGATAGGCATCGACGGGAAAACAGCGGTCGCAATAGCCAACAAGTGGCACGGGGATAAAATTGACGTTGTAACTTTCGTTACACCGGAGAATGTCAATTTCAAGTTCAAGGATGGACAGATGATCAGTGTACCGCTACCCGATGATGTCATGATGGTTTCAATCGCGCCATACATTAATAAAACTCATGTGTGTGCAACACATTATATATCGAGTTGCGATGCGGAATTGAAGAGCACAAACGTAAAAATCGTAGCCGTCACTGCCGGTGGTAAAACCCTGATTAACAAAACCATGAAAACAGCACCGACCGGTCTCCTGGATATTTGGCTGCCCAGAAATCAAGCCATTAGTATCGCAGTGAGCGCCAAAGGCAAAAGTGCAACCGGGAAAATATTTACCAATAGAGATAGCAAAACATGCGAAACAACTCTTAAGCTGGAATAATTGAATCAAATCTAAAAAGGAGATCCTGAAGATGAAAACATTTTTTAAGTTATTTGTTTTTATGATGGCCGGCTTGCTTACGTCCTGTGAAGGTATTGGTTATTATGGTAGGCAAGGTCCCGATGGATGGGGACCCATGATGCATTACGGTTTTGGATATGGAGGAATGTTTATGTGGATCATATTCCTAATTGTCATTGGATTGCTGATCTATTTCATTGTAAAGGCTCAGAAAACGAAGGGCCAAATGCCGACACAGCGTGAAAGTCCCGTGGATATTCTTAAGGGGCGTTACGCAAAAGGCGAAATCAGTAAAGAAGATTTTGACCGGATGAAGCGTGATCTTGAAACGTAAAATGCATTTCGAAAATAATTTCTGCCCCAGTTGGCACCAATCAGAAGAGCAATCCTGAATGATGCTACGGGTACAAGCGCGAGATATACGCCAGCCTCGTGTTTGTTTCCATTTACAACTTACTCACCGGTCTGTGTGGTGTGCGGTTCTTTTTGCACATGCAACAGGTAATGGCGGTATTTTAAGGTTTGTAATCGAGTCTGTGAGGGAAAGATGAAGATCACCGATCCGGCAAGCAAGATGACCACCGAAGAAGAGAACACTGTAATTAGAAACAAATCTGAATGGACCTGTCCCATGCACCCCGAGATTATCCGCCATGCGCCGGGCAATTGTCCGAAGTGCGGCATGGCATTGGAACCGAAAACTCCTATGACGGCAGAGGAAGGGATGGAATATACCTGCCCGATGCATCCGGAAATCATCCGGGATAAGCCGGGAAGCTGTCCGAAATGCGGCATGGCATTGGAACCGAAAACCGCATCGATGACCGAAGGAGAGAGCAACCCGGAATATGAAGACATGTACAAACGTTTCATTGTGGGCGCCATCCTGACACTTCCTCTGCTGATTATTGCCATGCGTGATATGATTCCGGGCGGACAATTTCTCGACACACTGGCCACTGCCAAAACCTATCAGTGGCTTGAACTGATCCTCGCAACGCCGGTAGTCCTCTGGGCGGGATGGCCCTTCTTCGTTCGTGGCGTCCAGTCCGTCATCAACAGAAGTCTTAACATGTTTACCCTGATCGCTCTCGGGGTTTCGGTGGCCTACATCTACAGTCTGATTGGCGTGTTGTTTCCCCAGCTTTTCCCCGCAGTTATGCGGACGGCGGAAGGTACTGTCGGGGTTTATTTTGAAGCCGCAAGTGTCATCGTTGTCTTGATATTGCTGGGACAGGTGTTGGAACTTCGGGCCAGAAGCCGGACCGGTACAGCTATAAGGAAACTGCTGGGTCTGGCGCCGAAGACTGCCCGAAAAATAGACACCGAGGGGAATGAAAGCGATATTCCTTTGGCGCATGTCATGAAGGGCGATCATTTGCGTGTCCGGCCGGGAGAAAAAATTCCCGTGGATGGCGTCGTTCTGGAAGGATTAAGCAGCGTCGATGAATCGATGATCTCGGGCGAACCGATACCGGTTCAGAAAAAAGTCGGGGACTCACTCATCGGTGCTACGATCAACGGCACCGGATCATTAATTATGGAGGCGCAGAAGGTAGGCGCCCAAACCGTTCTGTCACAAATAGTCAAGATGGTGGCCGAGGCCCAGCGCAGCCGCGCGCCGATTCAGAAGCTGGCCGATGTTGTCGCCGGATATTTTGTGCCGGCCGTGATCGCTATTGCACTCATTGCTTTTGTCATCTGGTACTTTTTCGGTCCTGAGCCACGGTTAGCCCATGCACTGATTGCCGCTGTCTCAGTGTTGATCATTGCCTGTCCCTGTGCATTGGGTTTGGCAACGCCGATGTCGATTATGGTAGCAACAGGGAAAGGAGCAACCATGGGGGTCTTGTTTAAGAATGCCGAATCGATCGAGACCCTGAGGAAAGTGACGACGCTCGTGGTTGACAAAACTGGAACGCTGACCGAGGGCAAGCCGAAACTCATGCAGGTTGTCGCGGTTCCGGGCATGGATAAAGACAGAGTATTGTTACTGGCGGCGTCCCTGGAGAAAGGCAGCGAACACCCATTGGCGGCAGCCATTCTCGAAGGGGCTGTCCATCAAGGAATCCACCTGACCGATACGAGTAATTTTGTCTCCCATACGGGCAAGGGCGTCTCCGGCGAGATTGACGGCAAAAAGGTATTGCTTGGCAACAGTTCGCTTATGGAAGATTTCAAGATTGACGCCGGTCCTTTGGCTGAGCATGCCCGAACGATGAGGTCCGAAGGACAGACGGTCATGTTTGTGGGGATTGGCGGTGAAATAGTTGGAATGCTTGCGGTTGCCGATCCAATCAAAGAGACCACGCCCGAGGCAATCAAACAACTGCACGCCGAAGGCATCCGGATTGTGATGTTGACCGGTGATAATAAGATAACGGCCCAGGCCGTTGCGAAAAAGCTTAATCTGGACGAAGTGG
>DFZJ01000173.1 GCA_002382045.1 Syntrophaceae bacterium UBA4059 | reverse complement strand
ATCGACGACCATAACCATAAACTCAACTGACCGAGCAAAACCAGAGGCTCTTACTGGCCTTTGTAATGTTCTGCAGAACTAATGAAATTCAGAGAAATCTCTGTTTCGACTGGAGAGGTTGAGGAAGGGCATCCACCCTTCCTCAACCGACAGATGTTACTTCGATTTCAGTTTTCCACCCGGTTTTTTCATTTTCATCAACTGACGCCATTCATTGGGGTCATAGATCTCGCGCCCCAGCAGCTCGCAGATCTGTTTTGTCGATTTCCAGGTCTCGAGATTGTTCTTGATCTTTTCATCGTGATGGGGCCATTTCCAAACGGAATCTTCCATGCCGACCCTGATATTGAGGCCAAGCAGAAGGGCAAAAGTAGTGAGGTATGACGAAGCCCGGCCCGATGCACAGACAACAATCTGGGTATTGTCATCTCCCTGTATCTCCGAAATTTCCTTTATTCTGTTGACATAGTGCATCAGCACTTCAACCATTGCCTTGGGATTCTGCATGGGAGAGCCGCCGGGAAGCGTCGGCAGTATGATCCAGTAGTAAGGTTTTTCGAGCAAGCCTGTTTTAATCAGATAGCGGTCAGCATTGTCAATGTCACCATCACTGTATACTGCAATCTGGGGTTTGACACCGAGTTCTTGGCATATCCTTGTCTTCTCAATCATTACATGAGGGGGCTTCACGAAAAGAGTGTCGCCGCAGTAAGCAGCCACCGTATTAATGGGTGTCTGATCAAGGAGACCATCCTGCAGACACTCGATCATTTTCGCCCACTCGCCCTTCTGGAAAGGAACCATACATCCGCAAACGAGACGCTCAGGATATTGCTTCCTTATGGGGTCAATGACATGGTGAAAAAGTTCCGGATCCAAAACATTGTATCCATCCTTATCTCGAACGTGGATGTGAACGTTCGGAGCTCCGGCTTCACAGCACGCCAAGGCCTGATCCCTGATCTCATCCGGGTCGATCGGGTGATTCGGGTTACCCTTCTTGCTATAAAAAGCACCAACGATGGTCTGTGACACAAATACTTTCTTGGGCACCTTCCACTGCGGCTGAACATCAACCCCGATGGCATATTTAGTGTTAGTGGGGTCAGTAACCTCCGGAAGGCCATAGGGAATCCATATACTTTGGAATTCATCATGGCCCCCCAGAGGATTCGGATCTTTTTTCCACGCATTTACGTAATCCCAGTTCACTTTGTCCTTACTCATTTTCCAAACCTCCTTTTGTAATTATTAGGGTAAAATCTGATGTTTACACTTTTCAAAAACTCGATACGTATTTTCACAGCACCTCCTTTCCTGTGCTTTTTGAGCATCCAAACTGTGATTGCCGAATATTGAATCATGCATAATAATATATTGAATTTATGAAGACATTAAATTCAATATTTATTTGAAAGCATAATACAATATATATTAAACTTATGTCAATAAGTTTTATATAATAAATTTTAATTATTTTTTCATTACCCCGCTCATCGAACCGGACGGGCGAATTTCTCGCATCCGGCTCTCTGACAAGATGTCATGCTTTCGTCCACGGAAGGTCACAGGTTCTCCTCGACCAATTGATCAATACCAGATCATCATGTCGATCCCTGCACCTTCAAACCGCATTCAATGAATTAGCCCGAATGGTCAGGGTGAAGAAATGGCGATTTCAACCCAAAATTTATGCTCAACCGAATTGTACAATGATATTATAATATAACGATTGACATTCTAAAAAAAATGGATCATGTTCCTCCACAAAAATATATCCGTATCACATAACCGCTATAAAAAATGGTGAGGTAAAGTGATGGTGATTATTGCAAACAACCCGTGTCTCATAGCAGAGAGCGGGTTGTTTATTGCTGAAAGACAAGAGTGATCAGGTGGCAAAAGGTATCTTTGATTGATAAGAACTTCCCAAACATGATCTTCCTCAAGGATGCCAAGGAGCTCCGGTTTACCCGATTCAACCGGGCGGGAGAGGAACTGCTGGGTCATTCCAGGAGCGACTTATAGGGAAAGAACGATTACGATTTCTTCCCGAAAGAGCAGGCGGACTTCTTTACGGAGTAGGACCGGCAGGTTTTGCGCGGGAAGGAAATTGTGGACATCCAGGAAGTACCCCTTCAGACCCGTAACAAGGGAAAGCGATTCCTGCACACCAAGAAAGTGCCGATTCTAAACGCGAACGGAGAATCCGAATACCTGATGGGCATCTCTGAAGACATCAACGACCACAAGCAGGCACAGGAGGAACTGCAGAACGCCTACAAGCGTCTTAATGAAATCATTAATTTTCTGCCGGCTGCAACGTTTGTCATTGACCTCGGCGGCAAAGTCATCGCCTGGAACAGGGCCATGGAACAGATGTCCACGATTCCCAAGGCCGAAATAATCGGCAAAGGAAATTATGAATACGCCCTGCCGTTTTATGGTCAACGCAGACCGTTGCTTGTTGACCTTGCCTTGCTGCCTGATGACGTTTTTGAAAAGGCTCATTATGCGAATATTTTCCGGCAAAGCGATAATCTGCACGCTGAATCCTATGTGTCGGAAATATACGGCGGAAAGGCGCGTTTATGTGGGGTATTGCATCCAGATTGCGTGATGCTTCGGGAAATATCATCGGCGCCATAGAGTCCATCCGCGACATCGCCGACCGGAAAAACAGCATGGATCAACTGAGGAAGGCCCTGGGCGGAACCGTTCAGGCCATCGCCTCTGTGGTGGATTCGAAGGACCCCTATACGGCGGGTCATCAGCGCCGTGTGGCTGATATTTCCCGCGCCATCGCCACGGAAATGGGCCTCTCCCCGGATCGGATCGAAGGCATCCGCATGGCCGGCATCATCCATGATATCGGCAAAGTTTCCGTCCCCGCCGAGATTCTCAGCATGCCCCGAAAATTGACAGACCTGGAGTTCAGCCTGATTAAAACGCATGCGCAATCCGGGTATGAAATTCTGAAAGACATTGAATTTCCCTGGCCCATTGCCAGAATGGTCCTGGAACATCATGAGCGGATGAACGGTTCTGGTTATCCCAACGGGTTGACCGGGGACAAGCTTCTTCCGGAGTCGCGGATCCTGGCGGTGGCCGACGTGGTGGAAGCCATGGCAACAGGCCGTTTAACCTTGACCTCTCACATCGTCAGTCTCAGTTTGTTCCTGCCCTCTTCCAACACATATTCGCTTTGAGTCGCCAGCTTCCGGACAATGAGCATCGGGAGATCATCACTGTCGTCCGCGTCTTCAAATGGATTATAGGGATCACCGGCATAGGCGATCGTAAGCTCGATCTCATGGCTTTCTTCCGAAGAACCAACCGTGACGTTGATATCAACCTGCCGCCCGAGTCGCGGGAGAAGTTTATTGAGCAGTAATTCTTCCAGCACCAGTTGAATATTATAAATCTGTTTTTCTGCCAGGAACTGTCTGCGTCCGAACGTCTCAATGCCCGCATTCAAGGCATATAAGTCGAAAGCACTGGACCTGATTTCAAAGGTAAAGGTTTTAATGCGGTGGATGAACGCGCGCGTCTTTTCCCTCCGCGGCTTGACCAATATCCGGTCGGGCGTCCCCTCTTCAAAGATGACGCCCTCGTCCATATATAAAACACGCGTGGAGACATCCCGCGCAAATTTCATTTCATGGGTCACAATCATCATTGTCATCCCGTCAGCCGCCAGTTTGCGGATGACCGCCAGCACTTCGCTCACCATGGTCGGGTCCAGCGCGGACGTTGGCTCGTCAAACAATACAATCTCCGGCTTCATGGCCAGCGTCCGGGCAATGGCCACCCGCTGCTTCTGGCCGCCCGACAGCTCGTCGGGATAGGCGTAGGCTTTTTCGGCCAACCCCACCATCGCCAGCAGCTTCATGCTCTCTTCAAAAGCTTCCTGGCGATGCATCTTTAAGAGATGGACCGGTCCGAGCATGATGTTTTCAATCACCATCAAATGCGAAAAAAGATTGAAGGACTGAAAGACCATGCCCATCTTCCGGCGCAGCTGAAAGACGTTGGTTTTCTTATCAAGAAGGTTGATCCCGTCAATGATGATTTCGCCGCCGGTCGGCGTCTCCAGCAGATTGAGGCAGCGCAGAAAAGTGCTCTTCCCGCTGCCGGACGGACCGATGACGGAAATCACCTCTCCTTTTTCAATTTCGGCATTCACGTCTTTCAAGACGATCAGACTGCCGAAGTGTTTGGATAAATGCTTCACGCTGATCATGAATGCACCACGCCTTTCACGACTCTTTTCCGGCGCTTCGGATCCACCCGAATCTCCACCCGCGACAACAGCCAGGCCATCGCATAGGCCATCACAAAATAGATCAGGGCTGTGGCAATGAGCGGAAAGAAGGCTTCGTAGGTGCGGCTGCGGATAATATCGCTGATCTTGGTCAAATCCTGTATGGCGATGTAGCCGACCACCGACGTCATCTTGAGCATGGAAATGAACTCGCCCTTGAAAACGGGCAGAACATGCCGGGCCGCCTGCGGGAAGGTGATCATTTCAAACACCTGAAACCGGTTGAAACCGATGGCGTAAGCCGCTTCATGCTGCCCCTTGTCCACCGCGTCGATGCCGGTGCGCATCATCTCCGACACATAGGCGGCAAAGTTAATGGAAAAACCGATCACCGCCACCAGGATCGCGTTAATATCCAGACTGCCGAAGACGACGTAGTATAAAATCATCAGGAGCACGACGATCGGCGTTCCCTGAATGGCACGGATAAAAATTTTTGCCGGAATATTCGCCCATCGCGTTCTGGCGCGGCGCGCCATGCATACAGCAAATCCCATGAACGTGCCTGCGATCGCCGAAAAAATGGAGATGACCATCGTCACCCACAACCCCTGCAACACCAGTTTATAGCGGTCTTCAACCAGGAAGGTTCTTTTAAAGCTCTTGATCAAACCGGATCGCCAACGGCCATCTTGCGCCGCATCCGGAGCACCGTCACCCGCCGCCACCATGACGGCGATGCCGCCCTGGTAGTTGGGAATACTGAAAAGGACTGACTGGGCGCGCTCTTCGGTGACGGTGATGCCGCAGGCTGCCATGTCGCTCTTGCCGGTGATCAGCGAAGGAATAATCGCGGCGATATCCATATCGACAATCTCGAGTGTCCGGCCGAGTTTCGAGGCAATGATCCTGGCAATCTCGATGTCATAACCCGCCATCTTGCCATGTTTCATGTAGGCAAACGGCGCCATGCCGCTGTTGGTGGCCAGCCGGATCACCCCGTTTTTGCCTTCGGTTTTGAAATCCGGAAGAACCTTGGCCGATTCATCCCCGCCGAACCACCTGGCTTCTATTTCTTGCAGCGCGCCGCTATGCCGCATCTCTTTTAATGCGGCATTTACCTCCTTTTGCAGCTTCGCCTGATTTTTCGGAAACGCAAACGCATAACCGTCCGCCGTCAGCAATTCCTTCAAGCTGGCTAAGCCGGAGGTCCTGTTCATGATATCCCGCGCCATCGGCTCATCGACCAGGAAACCGGCAATCTTCCCTGCCTTGACCGCCTCCGTCTGGTCCGAAAAATTATTGAAATATTCGGGAACAGCCCCGGGAATTCGACTTTTCAGCACATGGTCGTAAGTCGAACCGGTGACGATCCCGACTTTTTTTCCGGCAAGCTGTGCAACG
>DFZJ01000099.1 GCA_002382045.1 Syntrophaceae bacterium UBA4059 | reverse complement strand
TAAATTCTGCATGGAAATAAAGTAGGGAACGGTCGCGACCGTTCCCTGTTCGTTTAGGTCTATGCCCTGCTTAGAAAATTTTGCATGGTAAAGATTTTACGCCGTCGAAAGAAAACAGGGCTTTCCACGATGGCGATGGCCTTCAAGTTTTCAATGCCGGTGACAAACCAGGGATCTTTCAGGCCGGGAACATCCATAACCCAGCCAGGAACTTTCACCCGCAATTCCGCACATAATGCTTCCACGGTGGAAGCCAATAATGCATCAAAGCGGGGATGGTTTAATGTAACTGGCCGGGGAAGAAGGATTGTTACATCACCGCGGCAACGCCGGAAATCATCCACAAAATCAAAATAAGGGATTGCCCAGTTGTCTTTATACTGAAGCATTTTCCTTTTTGTCTGGTTGATCGTAGATGGCACGTAGCTCATTTAAAAAATTCCTCGATCAATAATTTTGTGGCCGGCTTGATCATGTTTTTCGGATAGTATTTTTGAATGATCTCCAATACAGAGGCGGCGTCTTTCAATCGCAGTTCCTGAAGGAGAAATTTTATATCGTCAATGTCCTGTTTATGCCTGGCTGATATTGCTTTCATCGCCAGGAGGTACTCCGCGTCTGCATGATAAACCGCAAGATTCGGCCAATTAAAAAGGATTTTATCTTTGTGATGCTTTTTGCTCAAATATGCTTTCACGCCATCATTAAGCCAATCGGGAGGCAGTTGATTTTCTTTGGCAATTCTCAGGGCTGCTAAATGCATCTTTTGCTCAGGTTTAAAAACAGCATCAATATCTTTTGTGGCCGGTCGTGCATTAAAAACGATGCACATCATTGCGCCCCCGTATAAGCAGATTTCTCCTTTGATGCCCATTCCGGCAAGCTGATCATTCAACATTTTGAGGTATTTTTTAATCTGTTGCTTGGTCATGCAAAGGTCTCCGATTCTTTGCCATAGATTTAATGATTTATTCAAACAATATCAAGCACAAATCTTCATTGACCGCATGACTAATTATGTGATTGCAGAATCACGAAACATAAGATTCCCAAACTTCCCGATATGTAGCTGTGCGCAAATTGCGGACGGCTACTATTTCTTATACTGCGTCCAACAAAAAGCAAGTTCTTAGCAAACAACAACGTTTTGCAGCATCTCATGGTGTCAAGATGATCACCCCTTTGGAATTTCGAGGAAAGGCGGCAGATTCGGGCGATGCCGCACATCCATCAAAGTGGGGTAGCGGAACCCGGCCGTATGCGTATCCGCCAGCGCCTTCATCATAGTGTCGATTTTGCTTTTCGGGATCGTGAAGATAAGTTCATGGTCCTGAGTGGAAGCGAAGATTCTGTTTCCCCCTGAAGGGAGTATAAACTGGTTCAGATCCGTTCAGATCGTTCGCGCCACAACGTCGCCGCAGCTGCCCATACCGGTCGCAAACGTGGGCGCGATACCCCCCCCCGCCGTTGACCGCCGATTGCGCCAAACGCATGGCCTGGGCAGAGTTGACGTACAGACAGATCATGTCCGGCTCGAAATCGGCCCGGTCGATGGGTGCCGATGCCATATAGGCGTATGTGCCCGACTCGTGCCTGTTTTCAGCATCACCGGAGCCTATCTGGGGCGGATTGTCCATAAACCCCATCGCGACGTGGCCTCCTATACAGCACTGGTCGTCTTTGCCGACGGCCACAGTCCATCCATATCGCCTGGAGAGACCCCAGGCCTGGCAAAGCGCAATTTGGTAGCCCAGGTCTTTGACGAGGATTTTGACCTTAGCTGGCAGGGCTTCCTGTGCCGTGAAGAGCTTAATGGCGACGGAGAATGTTTGCGGCCGGATGTACGTATTCAATGTATCATTAACTTGTTTTAAATCCATGGAGTCCTCCTTGGTCTTTTGACAAGCGTGACGCCTGTCCTAGAGTAATGTTTTGTTGGCTGACAGACGAAACGTCTGTCCTACAACCTTGAAAGTATTGCCTATCGAACTGAGTGCCTCTTAGTCCTTGATCGACAAATACGTACGGGTATTGCCACCTAGGCGTAAGAGCAACTGCTGCTATAACTCAAGCCCCAATGCTATTGCCGTGTACCGCTTAGTGAGCAATCAGACACTCTCTTTAAAGCGCTTCTACGCGACAGGGTATATAACGGTGCATCGGGGTTCCGACAAAATCTCGGTTTGTGTTTTTTGTTAAGCGGTTGACGTTAGCGCCATACGTAACGCCATCGTAGACCAGACCAAATCCATGCGGAATAATAACCTGCCCTTTTCTGGCATCCCCGGTCACCTCTACCTCGATGGTTTCTTCGCCCGCCTCGGTGATAACCTTCACCATTTGTCCGTCGGCGAACCCAAATTTCTCAGCGTCCGCCGGATTCATCGCCAGGGTGCAGGGCCGTCTGCCTTCGTTCCACGCAGGGTTCCTCATACCCGTGTTGGCATTCATGTCCATGTGGCGTCCCGCCATCAGGATCAATGGAAATTCAGCATCAGTTTTCAGGCGTTTCTCTTCCTCACCGGGGTTGATTCCTTTTATCCAGTCTTCCACCTCCGCCACATCGAGCCTTATCTTGCCGTCCTTTTTAGCCACTCGACCAAGATTTTTCCCGATATCCTGTACGCCGACCACCACGCCCTCCGGATGGTCGAGAATGACCTCGTAGAGGGCCAGTCCCTGGTCCGGTCCGGCGTCGAATCCCACTCTTGCCGCCTCCGCCTGTTTTGCCGGGGACCGCTGTAACAACCCGGTGACATAGCTGGCCAGCTGGGCGGAACCTATGGCCTTGCCCAGCGTCTTGGCTGCGATGAAAGGCGCCTTCCTCATGTTCTCGGGATGCTCCATGAGATAATCCATCAGCGCATCACGGTATGCTCTCAGGTCGACACTTCCCGCAGCCTGGTAAAGCGAGTCGGGCAGGACGGGCATGAGCCCCATGTCATCGGCCAAGAGGGTGAATATCTCACCCGCTTCTTTCTGCTCTCCTTCGACCTCGACAACGGGCTGGCGCATCCGGCTGACGACGTCCAGGAAACCTTTGTTGGTTGTGGAGGGGATAACCATATCCGCCGTGGACCACGATTCGTAGGTTGACCTGCAGGGCAGGATGTAGTGTGCAAGTGTGGCGGTCTCGCTCATGGCAATCTCGGCTACCACCAGCAGATCGAGTCGCCCGAATGCCTCTTCATACGCGGTCGTATCGGCATAAGACCGCAATGGATTCGCTCCCATGACGAAGACGGATCTGATTCGGTCGGGACGGTCGTTTGCAATCTCTTCCGGCATCACATTGGGAGGGAACATCTCCCCGATGGCCGGGATGTTGGTCACCGCTGTTCTCCACGTCTTGGGGTCATTCGGATCTGAGTACACCTTTTCGCCAACGAGGTAGCTTCCTCCCGGCACACCGATGCGTCCGCAGATCGCCAGCAGCACAACCAGAAGATATGATACAAGGGCACTGTGCCGGTTCATCAGGATGCCAAGGTCGTCTCGCAGGCAGGACTGGCGTTTGGCGAATTCCTGGCAAACCCGGAACACCTGGCCGTACTCCAGTTCGCAGACCTTCAGCGCCGCGTTCACGTCAAATCCGGCGAACCAGGGCATCATCTCCTTGAACCCGCTGACGTGCTTGTCGATATATTCCTGGTTATGCATACCCTCTTTGAGGATGATGGCAATCATCGATTTGATCAGCAAGGCATCCGTACCCGGCCGCAGAGCCAAGTGAATATTCGCAATTTTTGCCGTTTCCGAAAGCCGCGGGTCGATCACGACAAGCAGCTTGTCCGGGTCTTTAGAGATCCTGGTCAATACTCTCCTGGCCTGGGGTATTTGATGGCTCATCATCCCATTCCAACCGACGGATATAAGCATCTCGGTATTCTTATAATCAGGTGTTAGTTCGAGCAGTTGACTTCCAATCCGCAGCGGATGCCGCATATTGCGCAGGTCGTCTTTTTCCATGTCATAGTCTTTTTACATCCTCCTCCTTCATCATTTGGTTGCTTCATGCTGCTTTACTTTACCAATTCAACGCCTGTGGCATAAGCCTTATCCATAATGTTCTGGTTGCCCTTTGCTGAATCCAGGTTTGCCATTCCTCCCGCAACAATGCGTCCCTCGACCTTGAAGCCCAGGAAATTAAGAACGCCTTCGTTCAAATCGAACGATGATGCAAACGCGCCGGTTTCCGGTTGACTCTGGGAATACACAGTTACGGCCTTTTTCCCTCTTATTTTGTTCCTGAACGCGCCTGGTTTACCATCTTTGAGATACAACAGGGCAAAAAGCCGGTCGATAAAAGTCTTCGTCTGGCCCGTGATTTGAAACATGAAGACCGGGGTGCCAAGCACAACGGCATCGGCATTGAAAATTTCTTCATAAAGTGGCGCCATGCCGTCGGTCTGTACACATTTTCCTTCCGGTGTCTGGCATTTGAAACAAGCCTGGCATCCCCGGATGCCCAGTTCGTTGAGATTAAATGTCTTTGTTTCCGCACCGGCCTCGGACGCACCCCGCAAAACCTCATTGACGATGCTGGTTGTATTTCCTTTCTTTCTTGGACTTCCTACAAAACCGACGACTTTCATTACTTTTCCTCCTTTAATTTTTAGTTTTCATAACGACGGCGGTAACATCCGTATAAGGCGTGTCGCCCCGGCAACTTTGGCATTTGTCTCCGTCACGTTTCGGATAGGCCTCGCAGCAGGTCGGACAAACGTCTACCGGACCCATTTTCTTGCGGCGGACTTTTTCCGGTTCAACCTGCACGTGCTGGATACTGAACAGACAGGGACCGGCTTCCTTGATTTGCGCGAGAAGCACATCCGTATTTTGCTCACTCTTTTTCTTCTTTTTTAGATACCAGTCGCGGACTGCCGGCCAGGCATCCAGTTTTTCCGTGTCCAGATAAACCCGCACGCCTTTGCCGCTGTATTTCTCATAAAGCGTCACGGCGAATTTACCGAAAGGAACAATGCTCAACCAGCCGTTCCCGATGGTGCAGGGTGTCAGGATCTGCACGGTGTCAGGCAGGCACACGTTTGTCTCACAGATTGCATCAAAAAATTCGCCCTCCGGAAGATGCTTCATGGCCAGATCAACCATAAATCCACCGACGATTAAACCCGGCGCGAGATGGCCGTGAAAAGACTTCACCAGATGGAGATACTCTTCAAAAGAATAGGTACAGATGTTCATAGATGCGTTTTCTCCTGGCATCAGACAGCCTCGACCCGGCAGGGCACATAGCGGTGCACCGGCGTGCCGAACTGGTCCCTGTTTGTATTCTTGTCTAGCCGGTTCACGTTGGCCCCGAATTTAACCCCGTCATAGACTAGGCCAAATCCATGCGGAATAATGACCCGCCCTTTTCTGTCATCACTGGTCACCTCTACCTCGATGGTTTCTTCACCCGCCTCAGTAATAACTTTCACCGTTTGCCCTTCGGAGGACCAGTTTAGGTGTATATACACACTTATGTGTAAAAAAATTTTAGGCTCTTTTGCTCAACTCACGAAGTCCGGAGAGCAGACTGGCCCATTTCTCTTGTCCCAGGTTTTCCACTACCTCAGTCTGGACATTCCGCCAAATCACGACTGCATCTTCCAATACCTTTATGCCCGTGGGTGTGATGCTTATTTGACGTCCTCTTTTATCGTCGCCCGTTTTCACAGTCACTAACCCTTTTTCTATCATTATGTTCAGCGTTCGAGTCAACGAGGTTCTGTCCATACCCAGCAAGCGGGCCATTTTGGTCAGGGGGATACTGTCATTATTGCGTGCTGTAACCAACACTGAAAACTGAGTCGCCTTGACACCACATTTTTTTAATGCGCGCTCATAACGCTGAGTGACGAGCCTGGCGGCCCTCCTTAGGTTGAAGCAGACGCAATTACTGCCCATTTCGTGGCGATTCTTTTTATCTTGGATGTCCATACGATTATGTGTATACACACCTATTAAAATTATGTCAACCTAAAAATAGGAAAGATAAGGGTCTACACTTAGACTTAGTTTTTATGTCTGGGCTCCTTGTCCAAGTTTACCCTGAAACGATCAGGCGGCCTGGTTTCCAGCGCAAGGTGATTGTTCGTCGGACCACTTCATCGTACAACCTTTCCAGCGGCTCGGCTACTTTTGTCCCCTCGCTCTTCGCAACCGCTGTCGCCACCGCCTCGATCGTGGACATTCCATCCGGCCGACGTTGTTCGCGCAGACGGTCCCGAGAGCGCGTGGGCGCGGGAAGAACCAACCGGGGTATGGCCCACAATGTCAGCGTGCGGGTATACAACCGGCGCGCCTGGCGCCATGTCGCGTCCAGAACCACGATTCAGGTAATTCCGGGACATAACACTCAATTATTCATAGATGGCCAGATCACGGAGGCATTCGCTGATTCCCGTTACACGGGCGCCGCTTTGGATCGGGTAGCCTGGATCGGTCATGGGGCAGACAACCCAGACACGCTCGGGCTTCAGCGCTTTCATCGTATCGGCAAAACCTTTGGACAAATGGGGCGTCAGGGAGGCTTTGATTTCAAAGGTCAGGCGCTTTTCCCCTTTGACTAAAACCAGATCAATTTCTTCACCGGAAGACGTTCTGTAAAAAAACGGCTGCCGGAGCGGCAGGGCCGCAATGATCTGTTCAAGACACCAGCCCTCCCACGATGCGCCAAATACCGGATGGCCATAAAGCTCCGTTGCGCTGTCAATTTCCAGAAGCGTATGCAAAAGCCCGCTGTCACGGAGATATATCTTAGGCGATTTGACTAGGCGTTTTTTAAGATTGATCTCCAGAGGCTGCAGGAGGCGCACCATAAACGTTTGTTCAAGAATATCAAGGTATTTACGGACTGTGTTGTGTGAGATGTCCATCGATTGACCGATTTTCGATGCGTTAAAGAGTCCGCCATGATAGTGCGCGATCATTTTCCAAAAGCGCGACAGGACAGGCACAGGAAGCGCAAACCCCAGAGACGGAATGTCGCGGCTTAAATAGTCCTGAATCAAATCCCTGCGCCAGGCGTCGCTTTGGGTGTCATCGGATGCAAGTAAAGACGGAGGGAAACCGCCTCGCCACCAGTGTTTCTTAAAGTCCCACGCGATGCTGTCTTTTGCGCCTTGGATCTCCGGCCAGGTAAGCGGCGTCAGTTCAATGTAGTGGATTCGACCGGCAAGGGTTTCACCTCCCTGCCTGATCAGATCGCGGGATGTGGAACCCAGAATAAGAAAACGTCCCGGTCGCCGGTCTTTGTCGATGAGCGCTCGCAGCAAAGAAAACAGGTCCGGCCGCAGTTGCACTTCATCGATGCAGATTAATTGGTGAACATGTTCTTGAAGAAACAATTCCGCATCGGTCAGCTTGCGCATGTCCGACGGCAGTTCCAAATCAAGAAAAAGCGCGTCTTTACGGTTTTGCAGGATATGATGGGCAAGCGTGGATTTGCCGCATTGCCGCGGTCCGACCAATGCCGTAACGGGATTATGTTCAAGGGATTGCCGAATTTCATCAGTTGCATGCCGGTCAATGTAGCTTTGCATATTGTCACCGCCAGTTACAATTTGCAAAGATAATATCACAAAAGAAACATTTTGTCAGTCCATTTATTTCGAGGCAAGGCGACGAGAAATCTTTATCCTGAATGCAGGGAGGGAGCTTAAGATTTCTCTGTCGTCCCGACAAGTCGGGACTCCATCGACATGAGAGCTTTGAAAAACTACTCTTATTCGTCATGCCGAATACCCTAAGGGGCACGAGTGCTGGCATCCATAAAACATTGAAATAACTAGATTTCCTCATTCACTGGAATGAAAATATTGTTGGTTTTATATGGTTATGCAAACTTCCCGAAGTGGGTGTATTGGCAAAAAATGGACTGATGAGCCCAAGACAGCCCTTCGGGGTCAAAGGCCGGTCGGCCAGACTCCGAAGGGCTCATCACGATTATTTCCCCTTGAAATCCGGCGGGCG
>DFZJ01000121.1:33669-37026 GCA_002382045.1 Syntrophaceae bacterium UBA4059 | reverse complement strand
CCTTTGAGGAGGAGCGGCATTTCCAGATCCATAGAAATATTAACAATTTTAGCTAGTTCATCATCCAGAACATAACGGGCTGCCCCGGCAAATTTCGCGGAACGGTTTTCAGAGGTTGTCATTTAGTACTCCTTCAATATTTTTTAACCCCGGCGGCTTTATTCAATAAAAGCTGTGGAGCGCTTCAGCAATGTATTCGTTAGAGCCATAACATGAATTGATGGAAAAATTAACACCGAATATCGGCATGAACCGCAGGAATGAAAGATGCCCCCTCGCCTTCGATGATCTCTGCATGACCAAAAACCCTTGCAGTTCATTAACATGAAGGGAGAACAAATTTACCGTGGCCTTAGCCCATGCGGAAGTTGTTATGTGTGATGGTTTATGTTATTACGGGCCATTGAGATGGATGGGGAGCCTATTAGTTGAAAGCATGCTGGATAAATACGACAGAGATATAAATTATCTGCGAGTTTCCATAACAGACCGATGTAATTTGCATTGTACCTATTGCCGGCCCAAGGAAGGAATTTCGTTGAAAGGACATGATGATATTCTCCGGTACGAGGATATCATTCGCATCGTTTCCCAGGCCGTTAAAATTGGATTGATAAAAATTCGATTAACCGGCGGAGAGCCGCTTGTACGCCGCGGCTTTGTTGAGTTTGCCAGAGATTTAAGAAAAATACAGGGGCTTCAGGATATCAGCTTAACAACCAACGGCATTTTGCTGGCTCAATATGCGGAAGATATTTACAAAGCCGGCATCACCCGGATCAATATCAGTCTTGATTCACTTGATAAAGACAAGTATTTCCACATCACCAGAGGCGGCCATCTCGATGATGTTTTTCGGGGAATTGCCGCCGCGGAAAAGGCGGGTTTCTCTCCCATCAAAATTAACACGGTTGTCATAAACGGTTTTAATGATAATGAGGCGCTGGATTTTGCGCAACTAGCGATGAAAAAACCTTTTCAGATCCGATTTATTGAAATTATGCCGATCAGTGATGTTAATGCTGGTCAATCGAATGACTTTTTACCCACCAATCACTTGTATGAAAGAATCAGCAAACACTTCAAGCTTGAACCTTTAAAGGGCAAGAAAAATAAATCAGACGGACCAGCCAGAATATACGGGGTGAAAGGAGGAGCGGGTGAAATCGGTTTTATTAATCCGGTGAGTGATCATTTTTGTTCGACCTGCAACCGCCTGCGTTTAATGGCAGACGGCAAATTACGCGCTTGCTTGATTAAGGATGAAGAAATTGATCTTAAACCTGCTCTCATCCGTCATTGTGACGACGACGAGCTGTCCGGTCTTATCCGTCAGGCGATATTGTTGAAGCCCGAAAAACATGATCTGGATTGCACAGACCGGCATCTGAAAAAATGTCATCGTGATATGTCCGACATTGGCGGCTGAAAAATGCATGGATGCAATTTTCCGGATATTGGTTATAATATAAATATAAATTGTGCTGGTATAACCCAGCTGGATGATCGAATAGATGTAGCGGAATAATTTTGTGATAATGCAGTCATGGATGAGGGGGTGGCTTCATGTCGTTTGATCCACTTCAGGCCACATCGGCAGACCAATGGTTGGAAACAGAACTGGGACGATATATATTTTCCCGTCAGGAAAAATTAATTCTGGATTTGGTGTCTCCAGATGCCGGTGAATCCCTGCTGGATGTGGGATGCGGTACAGGGAACTACTTGCGCATTTTTAAACAGAAAAAATGTGTTCTGACGGGGATGGATTCGTCGGCCAAGGCCCTGGAGCTGGCCCGGAAAAAACTCGGCCATCAATGCGAATTGGTTCTGGGAAACGCGACAGACCTTCCTTTTTCAGATAATGAATTTGATGTGGTCACCTTGATGAATGGGCCGCAGATTGTGGGCGACCCGCAAAAAGTTATTGCCGAGGCCGTCCGGGTCAGCCGCAATCGCGTTTTTATCGGATTTTTCAACAAGATTTCTCTCGCAGGAACAAAACATTCCGTGCGGAAGCTTTTTGGTCTGCCCGTTACCCCCGCTATGCGTTTCTTCACCATCAGCGAAATGCACGCCATTATCAAAGAAACAATGGCGACTTCTTCAGTCAGGTGGGGGTCTGTCATTTACCTCCCTGGTCCGGCCTACGCGTTTTTTTCAGAATTGGAAGAGCTTTTCCCAATGAAAAACAATCCACTGGGTGCATTTGTCGGGATGGTCGTTCCTGTCCGATATACCTACCGAACCGCGCAAAATCCCCTCATGAACTCATTTGATCTGAAAGCCGATGCACAGGCTGAAGCTCCGGAGGCCATCCGAGGGATGTTGCGGGAGGGTGATCGATGATTAGAGAAGCGCTGCTTTATGAAAAGCTTGCCGATTTCCGGGTGCAGTGCGCGTTATGCGCTCATCGGTGCAAAATCAACCCCGACAGGCGTGGTTTGTGTGGTGTCCGGGAAAACAGGGATGGCGTTTTGTATTCCCTTGTTTTTGGCACACTGATTGCCGAACATATTGATCCTATTGAAAAAAAACCTTTTTTTCACGTCTATCCCGCGTCTCGATCCTATTCCATTGCCACCGTCGGCTGCAATTTGAGCTGCGAATTTTGTCAAAATCATGAAATATCTCAAATGCCTCGCTCTACCCTCATGATTACGGGTGAAGATACGGCGCCCGCGGCCATTGTGGAACGCGCCATAAATAATGATTGTAAAACAATAGCTTATACTTATACGGAACCTACTGTTTATTTGGAAACCGCGCTGGAAACCGCAAAAATCGCCTGCGGGGAGGGTCTGAAAAATGTATTCGTGACAAATGGGTTTATGACATCGGAAGCGATTGAAATGATGGCGCCTTATCTTGTCGCTGCCAACGTGGATTTAAAGTCTTTTCGGGATGAATTTTATAAAAAGCAGTGCGGCGGGCGACTTAAGCCGGTTCTGGACAGTCTGGTAAAAATGAAGGAACAGGGAATCTGGCTGGAAATCACTACATTACTGATTCCCGGGTTGAATGACTCTCCGGAAGAATTGAAGGATATTGCAGCATTTATCTTCAGTCTCGGACCGGAAACTCCCTGGCATATCAGCAGGTTCCATCCGCAGTTCAAGATGCTGGGCATGTCTGCAACCCCTGTTTCCTCGCTGCATCGCGCCTGTGATATCGGGAAAAAAGCCGCTTTGAATCATGTATATAGCGGCAATGTGCCCGGTGATGAAGGCGAAAACACGTATTGTTCAAATTGCGGCAAGCTGTTAATGAATCGTTATGGTTATAGAATTATAGAAAATCATCTGTCGGGGAATGCTTGTTTTCACTGCGGGAAGAAACTGGCAGGCATTTTTTAAG
>DFZJ01000121.1:5442-33661 GCA_002382045.1 Syntrophaceae bacterium UBA4059 | reverse complement strand
ATATTGTGGTATGAATTTTTTTGGAATACATTTTGTTGTATTTTCACTTTACAAAGGAAATATCTTTTGTTAGGCTTTCTCTAAATTTAAACACGCCGGCTAAAGATACGTTATGAAATTAAAACGTTTGGAAATATCAGGTTTCAAATCTTTCCGCGACAAGGTCGTCATTGATTTTTCTAACGGCGTCAATGCGGTGGTCGGTCCCAATGGCTGTGGAAAATCAAATGTCGTTGATGCGATCCGGTGGGTGATGGGCGAGCAGCGGGTTAAAGCGTTGCGCGGAAAGAAAATGGACGACGTGGTTTTTAACGGCAGTGAAGATGCCGCTCCCGTGAGCATGGCGGAGGTCGTCATGACGCTGGCAAGCAACGGATCGAGCTTTCCCGGGGTTTACGGTGAATTGACGGAAGTATCCATTTCACGAAAAGTTGTCCTGGACGGCGAAAGCGAATACTGTATCAATCGCGTGCCCTGCCGCCTGCTGGACATCAAAGAGTTCTTTATGGGGACGGGTGTCGGCGCCCGGACTTATTCATTGGTCGAGCAGGGTTCCGTGGCCTCTCTGGTGGAAGCCAAACCGGAGGATCGCCGCTTGTTTATCGAAGATGCGGCCGGAGTGTCCAAATATAAAAGCCGCAAAGATGCCGCCGTTCGTAAGATGGAGGCCACCAAACAGAATATTTTGCGTCTCAACGATATCCACAAGGAAGTTAAATCCCAGCTCAATGCCGTCGCCAGGCAGGCTAAAAAAGCCGAGCAATACAAAGAAGTAAAACTGCGCATTAAAGATGCGGAGCTGATTCTGTCCCAACAGGGCTTTGCCAAACTGGCCGAAAAAAATGCCACACTGCATGATGCTCTCAGTCAATTCTCCGGGCAGACGGAGGTCATCAACGCGCAACTGGAAGCGAAGGAATCCGCACTGGAAGAAATGAAGGCGAAACTGCTGGAAAATGATGAATGGATCAGCCGCCATCAAACCGAACTTTATGAAATTAAGAATTCCATTAATATCAAAGAAAAAAATATTGAGTTTTCGCGACGCCGGATGACGGAAGCTTTGGAGCGCAAGCAAAAAGATCAGGCTGAAATAGATGCCATGGAACAGAAGAAGTCGAGCCTGATGATGGAGATTGAAAATCTGCAAAAAAAAGCCGCGGATGCTTTTAACCGGATGACCCAGCTTCAAAATGAATTGGATGAAGGACAGCGGGCGGTTCAAGGGTTACTGGAAGGCGACCGGGAAATAAACGCTCATCTGGAAGAGCATAAAATCCGTTATATTGATGTCATGCAGGATCTGGCCAAGTTCAACAACGTCATTGCAAGCCTTAACAAGAACATGGAGGATTTCAAGAAGCGCGAGGAGAGGGAAATTCGTGAAATTGAACAGGACAAAACCAGACTGGCCGAACTGACGGATAAACTGCAAACGCTCACCTCGGGTCTGGCGGCGGAAGAAGAAGAAATAACGCGGCTTACGGAGCAGAGAGAAACAACCGCCGACGAATTGGAAAGAGCCAAATCGGATTTGCAGGCCGTTGAAGAACGCATCACGCAAATTAAAGAAGAGGCGGGCGGTAAATCATCGCGCCTGCAATCGCTGACGGAATTTCAGGCTGCTTTCAAATGGTCCAACGAAGGCGTGAAGAAGGTTATTGAGAAACAGGAAAGTCTGGATACGTTTTACGGTGTGGTAGCCGATCACATCAATGTGCCCCGCGAATATGAGTCCGCCGTGGAAGCCGTTCTGGGTGATAAGTTGCAATATGTCGTTGTGAAGAATCAGGAAGAAGGCGTGCGGGCCATTGACTATCTGAAAAATTATCAGTTGGGGCGCGGCAGTTTCGTGCCGGTGGAGTTGCGGGGCAATTACGCTGAAACGTACAGTGCCGAACATCTTCTGGACGCGGAACCGCTGCTGCACAAAGTGGTTGTGCAGGACGAATTCAAACAGATTGCCGATTGTCTGCTGGGGGATGTCTTATTGACGCCGACGATGGAAAGCGGCATCAATCTGTGGAAGAAAAATGGTTTCCGCGGAACCTTTGTGACGCCGGAAGGAGACACCATCAGTCCGCACGGTGTGTTGACCGGCGGAAGCGGATCGGCGGTCGAGAAGAGTCTGCTGGCGACCAAGAGAGAAATCGCGGAACTGGAAGCGGATGTTTCCAGACTTGCAGTCGAGCTGGAAGATCAAGTTCAAGAAAAGAAGACACTGGTTTTGTCGATTGCCCGCTGGGATGAAGAACTGACCGGATTGAAAAACAGAGCGCATCGTCTGGAAATAGATATTAACGGCCGGAAAAAGGACATGGAACGCTTTGAGGATGAAACGGGAAGGTTAAAGCAGAGAATCGCTGTCCTTGAATTTAACCGTCAGAATATTAAAACAGAAGCAGCCCAGGCCGAAAAAAAATTACTGGAGATCAAAGCGGATGTTCTCAGGCAGGAAGCGGCGGAAAAAGAACTCAACGAAATCATTTCTGCATTAAATAGCCGGCGTCAGCAATCGAGGGCGGCCATTGACGCGCAGGAGAGGCTTCTCACGGAGAAGAAAGTTCTGCTGGCCTCTCTGATGGAGAAGAAGGAAGCGGATTTGAGAACCGTTCAGCGCCTGCAGCATGATATGAGCGTCAATGAAAGTGAAGTGGCAAGAAAAAGCGAAGAAATTGTTGCCTGTCAAAGCCAGATGACTGAATTGACTTCCACGGTTGAAGCGGAGCAAACGGCGTTGCAGTTGCTCTACCGGAACCTGGCGGCCTGTGAAACTGTATTGGCTGAAATGAAAGAAAAACGGTCTGGCGAGGATGAACGGCTGAAAGTTCAGGAAAACGGGATTCGGGATATCAAAAGGACGCTCGATGATCTGAACCGGCAGATCAATGAACTGGAAATGCAGCGCCGCGAAGTGGCGTTAAACATCGAGAATCTGCAAAACGCGGTCACTGAAAAGCACCATGTTGATCTGACGGCCATGATGACGGATTTCACCATGGTGGATGATGAAAGAATTGCCGAACTGAGTGCCCTTCTGGAAAAAGACAAACAGATGATCGACAATTTCGGCGAGGTGAATCTGCTGGCGCTCAACGAGTATGCGGAGCTCGACTCGCGCAATCAGTTTTTGACGACGCAATTATCCGATCTCAACGAGTCCCTGGCGTCCCTGCAAAGGACCATTACCCGGATCAACAAAATTTCCCGTGAAAGGTTTGCCGAAACCTTTGCGGCTGTCAATGCCTGCTTCAAAGAGACCTTTGCTCATATTTTCCCCGGTGGCCACGGCGAACTGCTTCTAACCGATGAAAATGACCTTCTGGAAACCGGCGTGGATATTGATATTCAGATTCCGGGCAAAAAAGCGCAAAGTGTCAGCCTGCTTTCGGGAGGCGAAAAATCTCTGGCGGCGATCGCGCTGATTTTTGCCATTTTGCTGTATCGTCCGACACCTTTTCTGATTCTGGACGAAGTCGATGCGGCGCTCGACGATGCCAATACCAACCTGTTTAACCGCTTGATCCGGGATGTCGCCGAAAAATCTCAAGTGATTATGATTACCCATAATAAGAGTACGATGGAAGTCGCCGACACGCTCTTTGGTGTGACCATGCAAAAGCAGGGCATATCGTCTCTGGTTTCCGTCAACCTGAACTAACCATTCCTTTACTTTAGCAAAGAAAATCGTTATAAAATGACAATTGTTTTGATTTTTCATGGTTATGCCCCCCAGGAAGGGTTTACAGACCATTGACAAAAGATGAATATGGCAGAAAGGAATTTGTAGTCACGTGGGTTTATTAGACAAATTAAAGGCGGGGCTGACCAAGACACGTAATGTCCTGACCAAGAATCTGGATAATCTTGTTTTTGGCAAAAGGGTTCTGGATCAGGCCCTTTTTGATGAACTCGAAGAGTTGATGATTTCGGCTGATATGGGGCCGCAGTTTACCTATGATTTGATTGAAGATGTCAAACAGCGGGTGAAGCGTAATGAGCTACAGGACGCATCGCAGATTAAAAAGATTTTACAGGAACGGATGATAGCGATTCTGCAACAAATGGAAAAGCCTCTGAATATTCCCAAAAATCAGCCGTTTGTCATTATGGCCGTCGGCGTCAACGGCAGCGGTAAAACAACCACCATTGGCAAATTGTCCAATTCATTACACAATGAGGGACATGATATTTTACTGGTAGCAGCCGATACCTTCCGGGCGGCGGCCATCGAACAACTGGAAGTATGGGGAAACCGTGTCGGTGTGCCCGTCATCAAACAGAAAATGAACGCTGATCCGGCCGCTGTTGTTTTTGATGCAGTCGGCAAGATTAAAGCCGGTTTTAACGGCGTTGCCATCGTGGATACGGCAGGTCGTCTGCATACCCGGACCAATCTGATGGAAGAGCTCAAAAAGGTCAAAAGGGTTATCAGCAGGGAATTGCCGGGAGCGCCGCACGAGATATTGCTTGTATTAGACGCCACAACAGGTCAGAATGCCGTCATGCAGGCCAAAATGTTTAAAGAGGATATCGGTGTGACCGGTATCGTCCTTACGAAACTCGACGGAACATCCAAGGGCGGCGTCGTGGTCCGCATTGCCGGAGAACTGGGACTTCCGGTGCGTTTTATCGGCGTCGGCGAGGGGCTGGATGATTTACGGATTTTTGACAGTAAGGATTTTACAGCCGCCCTTTTAGATTAACTTGTCAATCCTTTTAACGCGCCTCTGGTTGCCGCAAATAAGATCGGCATTGACACCGGCGCGGTTTTTGGCGGCATGCTCACCTGCGTGGAATTGCCGACTTTAAAATTTTATCAGGTATAAACATGAAAATTATCGAATGTGTGCCGAATTTCAGTGAAGGATGCGATTTGGATAAAATCGAAGCGATCGCCCATGTGTTGAAGGCGTTTCCCAACATCCGCCTGATAGACTACAGTGGGGACAGTGACCATAACCGGAGTGTTTTTACCTTTCTGGGCAAACCGGATGACGTCTTGGAAGCGGCGCTCGCCGCATCGGGTCAGGCTCTGGAGCTGATTGACATGCGCGGGCAAACCGGCGTCCATCCGCGACTGGGTGCGGTTGACGTCGTGCCCTTCATTCCACTGGGCAAAACAAAAATGGATGAGGCGGTTGATCTGGCGCATCGCTATGGTCATCAATTATATGAACGGTTCGGAGTTCCCGCTTATTTTTACGGCCATGCGGCGCTGATCCCTGAGCGCAGTGAACTGGCGAATGTCAGACGCGGCGGGTATGAGGCATTGGCGGAAAAGATGTCTAATCCTGCCGATGCTCCGGATGCCGGCAAGCCGGTCTTCAATCCACGCGCGGGCGCGACAGCCGTGGGCGCCCGCGAACTGCTGGTGGCCTATAATATTAATCTGAATTGTGATGATCTGAGATTGGCGCAAAAAATTGCATCGCTCATCCGGGAAAAAAGCGGCGGCCTCCCGCATGTGCGCGCCATCGGCGTCATTTTAAAAAGCAGGCATCTGGCGCAGGTGTCTATGAACCTGACCAATTGCAAGGAAACACCTCTGAAAGTGATCTATGAGCAGGTGGAGAGGCTTGCGGCTGAGCGGGGTATTGAGATTCTGGAGTCGGAATTGATTGGACTGGCGCCCAAATGCGCCTTTGCCGGCACGAAACCGCAGAATCTGAAGCTGGCAAACTTTGATAAAAATCGCTTACTGGAAACGCATCTGAAGGATTTTGCAGCCTTGTGAAATGCCGGAAAGTTGACAGCCTGCGTAAAGAATGTTAAATCGCTTCGTCCTGCAGGAATACAAAAAAGGTTGCCCCTGTAGCTCAGATGGATAGAGCGACAGATTCCTAATCTGTGGGCCGCGTGTTCGACTCACGCCAGGGGCACCAATGATATTAAGCAAAGAAATATGATTTGGAGAAATCCATAAAATACCAAAACTATCACCATGAAGCTGTTTTGTGGGAAATGGATTGCCCGAATAAACGGATCATGATGAAGGAGTTTATCGATTTCGACAAAACGGTGAAGGTGTTGGACCGTTATCGATTTGATAACAGCCCATAGCCGGATGCTTCCGAATAATGATCATTTCTTCCATTCGTCAGTTTGTCGGGTTTATTGATGATGGCTTCATCAATGCGGATATAAGAAGCGAGAAAAGTGTTTGAAGAAAGCGCTTATCCTTGATTGGTTTAAATTATGACACAGCTATAAAAGAGGATGCAAGCATTTATTGTGAATTTTTTTGTTTTCCGGGCTTTGTTTGCTGTTTTCGGACAGTATCCTAGCGAATGCCCCATCTGCATTCGTAAGCATGGCTACCAGTTGCGGAAGAGTCCAAACAGCGTGTTTCCAAGAGAAGATCCCGGCTGGTATTTCTTTTCTTCCTGGGTCCCGATGAGTGTAATCTGGGAAGGGTTTAGAAAACAGCGCAGGCTGTGATCAGCATTCAAGCTGACGTGTTCACACATCGTTTGACCGTTCACCGTTCCGGAGTATTGCCGTGAGATGATCGCTTCTTTGCGGTAAAGCGCCAGTCCGCCGAATCCCGATTGAACAGAGATCAACGGGTCGCCCCGGCGCAACTGCCAACCGTCACCTATTATTTTATACACAAAGCCGGTATTTAAAATTGTTTTCGGTCGCAGGGCAAAAATATCATAGTAACTCTTGCGGAGGTTGTGATAGCCGATAGAATTGCCCGCTACGATATCCCAGCCGGAGTGGGCGAAACTTGTAGCAATACCATCGTTGCTCCATCCGCCTTTTAAATCCATATCCGCAACAATGACAAAATCGTAATCAGCATATTCGCCGGATTCCCGGATGTGCTGTAAATAACGGTTGCGAAAAAAGGCAAGTCTTTCCGTCCGGGTGATGCCCATAAGCGGCGTATCCGCAATCGATTCCGTAATAATTTTAACCCTGGGATTGACCGTTTGCCATTGTTTCAAAATATCCGGTGTATTATCCTGGGAATCGTTTTCATAAATAATCACGCGATAATTGCGAAACAGGCCGCCTGTTTTTTCAATGCGTGCCATGGTCAGAGGAAGAATAGCTCCATCATCTTTGGTAACGCCGCAAATAACCACTTTGACGGCTTTCATTTTTTCATAACCTGCGGCAACTTTCCTTAAATAATTTTTTGGATCGGCAGGTGGAAAATGGTCTTCCGGAAAGTCTATCGTATTGTAAAGCCTCGGGAAAAGGCGCTCATGCAGGGTCGCTTTTCCTTTAAAAATTAAAAGACCGGCAAATACCAGAATGATAATCAGCAGGATCGTCAATGATTAAATTCTCCTAGCGTAAGAATAAAATGTAGCATTCGGCAGCAGCAAGCGTACCTAAAGCCGCCGCCAGCCAAAGGCGGTTCCTGAGTGTCCGTGTTTTCTCGTTAGGATAGAGATGATGATTGTCCTGGGCGTAGGATAACTTTACAAACTCATCCTTTTCGTGAAACCGTGGCGCCTCCCGGTACTCATAGGACTGCCCGGCAATGAAAATGCTCCGCCATTTCGGGTTATCTTCGGCTTCCGTAAAATTGATTCCACCCTGCATGCCGATATTGCGGACACGGCTCAGAACAGGCTTATATGAAATCAGACCCAGTTGACGCTGCAACGCATCGAGCCCGATATCCCAGCTGGCAAAAGACCAGCGTTTCCGAACTTGTTGCCATTGACCTCGGGTAATGCTCCAGCTCCAGCCGGAGAATTTGGCACGATCGTTTTCCTTGTTTTCGACAAGGTCGTACGGATAATTCTGCGGATGATAGTTTGCTTCGGCCACCATTCGTGAATCAATATTGAAGCCCGTTACGGACAAAACCTTGGGGTCGGTCAGAACATACTCAAATGACCAACGGAAGTAATTGAAGAAATCTTCAGAAGGCACAAGGTCATCCTCCAGTACGATCGCACCTCTGGCGGGCGTTTTGCTGAAAGCGAATTCCAGCAGGAAATGGATATTGGTCGAAGCCGCCACAAGGCTGTCCCAGAAATATGCCAGGATTCCAAGAAAAGGCCGGGTGTGCTGAATAATAATCGTGTGCGTGAAATTGATCTGCCTGATCATTGCTGCGACCTCCGTATGGCTGCCGTCTTGAGAAATAATCAGGATGGTCTTGTCGATGTCCTTAACCCCGGCGAGGGCTTGGAGGACTTTCCTCAAATAATGTGGGCGTCCATAAACCGGCATTAAAATCGGATAGGGACAGGGTTGCCCAATCCGCCGAATGGCCGTCGCCGCTTTTTCAATTTCCCTTGCGTTACGGTATTTGACGATGATTGACGATACAAGCAGGTAGCCAATCAGGATGATGGTAAAGGTCGCCATTTTTTTCTTATTCCATTCTCGTTTTATTCCAAAGGCAGTTTCCAGTAAGGCCGAAAATAATCCATCACGACGTCGTCGTTGCCGCCGCCTCTGTTTTCGCCATGATCCAGCGCCGGTCCGGACAAAGTTGTCAGCGTCGTAAGATAAACGTAGTTTCCCCGGAAGGGTATCACGTAGCGGGGAATGTTTCGCTTTGCCAGATTACCGCTGACCCAGATATCATCAACAAAAAAAGCCTCCGCCGGTGCGTTTTCATAACTAAATAAATCGGCGGTAAAGAACTTCGGTTTTACCAGAATGCCGCCGCAACCGTTGATGATTTCCACGGAAGCGGGTTTTGCAATGGCCGTCCCTTTGAAGGTGATGCAATCCTTCCAGCGAATCGTCCGGGACATCGGAGCGCCCCGGAGACTCAAGGCCGCCTCAGGCATCTTTTGAGAGTATTCCAGGAAGGTTTCAACAAACTCCGCTGGATAAATATTGTCGTCATCGGCCGTAAGAATAATATCCTCGGGTGCGGTTGACGGGTGAAGAAGGGCGGGAATAAGTTTGGTTGCCGGTCCCCAATCCTTCTGAGCATCGATTATTTCGACAGCAGGGCAATGGGCAAGCGCAGCCGGCAGGAGGTAGGCCTTCTGTTCCCTGATGGAAAAGGGCGGTATGGCCAGAATAATCCGGCGGGGAGGCATCGTCTGATCCATAAGAGAATTCAGGGCGGGATAGATGTTTTCTATTCTGCCGGGGATCGTGGACAGAGAAACGGTTATATCGGCTTTCTCGTCATCAGATGTCTGCAGGTATTTCTCTGAATAATACTGCAGGGAGCGTGTATGCAGAGAAATATAACGGTATGCTTCGGAAATGATTGACATCAGGTAATTATTCTTCCTTTTATCGGTATCAAGAAATTCTGTTACGGTTATTGTTTGCTCCGAAAAACATTTTTATTCGGGAACGAAAAATCCTCCCGCCAGACCGGTGACGGCGGCAGTTTATAGCGAAAGTCCCTGATGTCACATAATATTTCTCTGATGCGATCAAGGACCCCCATTTTCTGTGAACCGGCCCGGGCTGTTTCTATTTTGTCATTGCTTCTTTTCCACGTGCCGGAAAAATGGTGTTTGGCATACATATGAAGATTAAACGGAAAGATATCAGGATAATAAGAACCTCTGGGTGGCAGCCAGCAGATTTGCGGCAGAATGTGCAGATCGTATTGCCTGCGGTATTTTTGCACAACATCCGTCAGCATCCCCGGCCCCGTGGTTTCGATAATTTCGCCTACGGGATAACGGCCGTCAAGGCGCAGGGCAACCTCGTTCATCACTTGGTCAAAAATGGGATGACCGGGCTTTGCAGCAAAAATGCAATTGGCAATCCTCTCTTGGTGCCGGTGGTTTAATCTTCTGGTCTGTCGCGGTGAAAGGATCGTCTCTACGCCAAAAACACATGGGCTGCCTGCCAGGAGCGGTTCCATATTCTTATAACACTCCATATCGATATCGGCATAAATACCGCCGCATGATGCCACAACAAGATAACGGAAAATATCAGCGCGCTGCACGGGATAGGCACAACCGTTATAGAGAGGCAACAGATCGGGAAAAGATTTTTGCACGACGAGCCGGCAGGCAGCGTCATCATAAAAGCGGTACTCCCAATCGGGATGATGATGAATCCAGGTCTTTTGATAGGCGCGGAATTGTTCCGGCAGTTTGCTTTTTTTCCAGGTCTGGTGAATAATCTTTGGTATCATAACGTATCCGTTTTCGGCGTTAATCGTAAGGAGCGTCGTCCGTCTGCTTTCCGTTTAATACAGTTCGGCGGGATCCGCATTCAGAACTTTTTTCATGGCAAAAAAACTGGCGGCCAGACACATCATAATCGTCAAAATGAAAACGAAGATAATTCTCCAGGGTGTCATAAACATGAGGATTCCGGTTGAATACTGGATGATGAAATAAAGAATTCCGCCGCCGATCAGCCCGGGGATAAACCCTAAAGCGGATAGCCACAAGGATTGTTTGATCACGAGCGCGACCAGGAACTTTTTGGAAAAGCCGACTGCTTTCATGGTGGCGTATTGCGGCAGGTGATCGGTGATCTCATTGAACAAAATCTGATAACAGATGATGATGCCGATAATAAACCCGATGATGACGCCAATTCCAAATACCGCACCGGTCGGTGTGGACTCAATCGTAAACTTAACCTCTCTTTTTCTGGCTTCTTCCGGCGTCATTAAAATCGTGTCGGCCGGAAGGATGTCGCGCAGTTTCTTTTTCACAGCTTCTATATCCGCCCCGGGCTTCAGACGAATCAATCCCATACCAATTTTATCGACGTTTCCCGTATGATCAACCCAGGTGGACTCCCCCATGATGACATAGCCGTCCAGTTTAATGTTCGGACCGATTTTTACCGCGCCGATGACGCTGTGCAGCCGGCCGCCCAGCTTGATATCTGTTCCGGGTTTGATGTCGCCATAAATTTTCCGTGAGAGGCTGTCATAAAGAACATTTCCCCTGATTTTCAGTTGTTCCTGATATTTTTTCAAACCCTCCACCAGCAAAGGAGCGGCTGTGTCCTGCGGGAAAGCCAGAATCGAGATGGCCCGGATTCTCTTCTCCTGCTCATTGAATAGAGTATCCGCCCCCTCATAAAAGGGTATGGCTTCGGCGACTTCATCAAGAGCGGCTGCCTGACCCAGGCGGTGCCTCGGGATGGTGGAAGTTTCCAGCATCGAATAGCGACGCTGATGCATGATCAGAATATCGGCGTTGAGCAAAGGCGGAAGATTGGCCTGGCTGTCATTGAGTCCGTTAAAAAAACCGATTTCCATGAACATGATGACCACGGCAAAGGCAATCCCCAGCAAGGAAAGCGCCAGACGCCCTTTTTTATGAAGCAGCATCTTCGAGGCCAGGGGGATTTTTTGACTGGAAAAAATTTTCATATTAAAACAAGTCCGCCGGATCTGCTTTTCTGACTTTTTGCAACGCCAGAATGCCGGAAATAATACTCATCAAAATCGCCAGAAAGAAAACGAACACAGCCAGCTCCCACGGTAAATACATCGGCAGACGGCTGGCCTTTTGTACCAGAAAGGAGACAAGATAACCCAATGGCAATGCCGGAATATAGCTCATCACCGTAAATAACAAGGCCTGCGTTGCGCCCACCTTGTAAATGTAAAAATTACTGAACCCGACCGCTTTGAGGGTGGCGAATTCCCGTAACTTGTTCGAAATCTCGGTGGAAAGCACCTGAAACAGGATGACCGCACCCACGACAAAGGCGACAAAAGCTCCGGCCTGGAACATGATCCCGATCGGCTTGACATTAATAAAATAATTCTGTTCCGCTTCTATGAACTTCTTCTTTTCAAAAACAAGCACATCGTCGGGAAGTGTTGCCTGCAGATTCTGCCTGACTTTTTCCACATCCTCGCCCGGCGCCACTTTAATCAAACCGAAAGTAACCTGCCGCGGATCTGAACGGGTAATGCTCTGATAGGTGTCCAGGTTGACGATGGCAGAGCCGTCACCGAGAAAGCTGATTCCCAGTTTGTACAGGGCATTAATGGTGATCGGCATATCATTGAGCGTGGCATCTGTCCGGCCGATACGCTTTTCGCCGTAATCGGGGTGCGAAGAGATATCCAGCATGACCATATCTTTTGGTAAAATCGCGGGAAGATTTTCCCTGGCCTCTTTATCCGGAACAAAATGAGGATTGAGATCAAACCCCATCAGCATGCATGATCTCATCTGCAGATCTGATTCGGGGACACGCCACCATACCCGGGTGAAATTGAGAGTGGATATTTCGGCAACGCCTTCGGCGACCTGGGCCTGCACGAGACGGGTTTTATCGAAACTGCCGGTGGTATCCATACTTTCGTAAGTGGCGGACGTCATAATCAGGTCATAATCAAAAAAGCCGTAAACAAGGCTGGAGGTAATACGGGCCGTCATCAGGAAGCCGAGTTGCATAAAAATAAGCAAGAGGGAAAAAGAGATGCCGCCAATAGCGGCCAGCGTTCTTTTTTTGTTCTGAAAAGTGTTGTACCAGGCAAGGGGTATTCTCAGAATCATTATAAATCCTTGTATGACGGAACGGATCAATATTGCTTCACATATAAATTAAATTGCTAATGAAGTCAATGGCGTTACTCTGACGGCAAAGATAGTTGCAAAAGCGCTTAAAAGATGACATCTTTCACGGGCAATTTCATTCTGCGGTGAATGAAATAGTTTTTGCCGTATCATCAGGATATTTCCGGATGCTTTAAGGATGCAGCCGATTTGCCGCAGGGAGTATTTTTTCGTCTATGGACTACTATTATTTTCTTTTTAAGAAAAATTGGAAGCTCATGATAGCGGCCGCTGTGACCGGCGCCGTGGCGGGATCGGGCTGCTCTGCCCTGATCATCGCTTTGATCCATCGTCAGCTACGTCAGAATGCTCCGCCGGAACCATACCTGCCCCTGATATTCGGTCTTTTCATCATGGTTTACTATGTTCTCAGCTCCTATTCCGAATATATTCTTCTCTCTCTGTCGCAGGAGGAACTTTGCCGTATACGGCTCAGTTTCAGCCAGCGGGTCATGGAACTGCCACTCAAACGGATTGAGGAGATCGGCGGTCCGTATCTCATGGCCTCCCTGACCAACGATGTGGAGAAGATTGCCGCATCGTTGCGCCAGATTCCGACGATTTTTCTCAGTGGATCGATGATTCTGGGCGCGGGCCTCTATGTGGCATGGCTTTCTTGGCCTTTGTTTCTTATCACGCTTGCTCTTTTGTCTTGCGGCGTTTACCTGTACCGCCTGCCCCTTTATAAACTTTCGCTTTTGCAACGGTACTGGATACGTCTCCGGGATGGCTGGGATGATCTTTTTCGCCATCTCCACGCACTGACCCATGGGACAAAGGAGCTTCTCATCCACAGACAACGGCGGGAAATGTTCTTCGATATCTGCCTTCGCAAAACCTGCGTTCAGCTTCGGGACGACGCTGTTCGGGGAAAGACGATTCAAAATCTTTTTTTTCGTGTGGGCGATACGCTTTATCTGATCGTCCTCGGACTGATCCTTTTTATCATTGTGCCCTGGATGAACATTGGCCATGACATCCTGACGGGCTATGTCATGGCCGGCCTGTTCATTATGTCTCCCCTGGCATCCCTCCTGAACTTTGGCCCCAATTTCGGCGAAGCCGTGATTGCCCTGGAAAAGCTCAAAGCGCTGGGTGTCCCCCTGAAGGAAGAGGCCAGGAGGCCCGATCAGCTTCCGATACGTTTGGCCGCGGAAGCCAAAACGGAAGCCCTCATCCGCATGGACGACGTCACCTACCATTATCACCGGGAAATAGATGATGACATGTTCCGCCTGGGACCGATCAATCTGGAAATTCATGAAGGCGAGACGACTTTTATCGTGGGAGGCAACGGAAGCGGCAAGACCACGCTTCTGAAACTGCTGTGCGGTTTGTACATTCCCGAAGCAGGAAGCATCTCCTGGCGTGGACAGGAAATAACGGATGAAAACCGGGAGATCTACCGGCAGTTTTTTTCCGTCGTGTTTTCCGATTTCTACCTTTTTGACAACCTGTTCGGCCTCGAATCTTTTTCCCGGGATCATAAAGCGCTTGCGTACCTGCAGCGTCTTCACCTTGACAGGAAGGTAACCATAACGAATGGAGAATTCTCCACGGTTGATCTTTCTCACGGGCAGCGCAAGCGTCTGGCTCTTCTCACGGCTTATCTGGAAGACCGGCCGGTTTACATATTCGACGAATGGGCTGCCGACCAGGATCCGCTCTTTAAAAGCGTTTTTTACCGGGAACTGCTCCCGGAATTGAAGGCACAGGGTAAAACACTCCTCGTTATCACGCATGATGATACCTGGTACGGTATGGCAGACCGGATTGTCAAGCTGCGGGACGGACAGCTTGCCGATGGCGACGAAAAGGCGGATGCATGAATGGGACATCATTCTATCGCGAGCTTCTCAAAAGCGTTTATACCCGTTTCCCCGACTATCCGGAGGGACGCTACCGGGGCAGGGGAATCGTTCTTTGCGCCGGAGGGTTCGGACACCTTTCCAATGCGTATGTTTGCCTGAAATATCTCAGGACATACACGGATATGCCTGTCGAACTCTTCTATGTTGGCAAGTCGGAAATGCCCCGGGGGGCGCGGGATCTTTTCCTGAAGGATTTTGCCCCCATTGCCCTTAAGGATATTACGCAATGCAGATTCCCCCACGATCAACTCTCCCTTCCCATCCGGGATTTCAAGGGATTCCAGATTAAACCCTATGCGCTGCTTTATTCCTCTTTTGAGGAAATCTTTTATATGGACGTGGATAATATTCCCCTTCAATCTCCTCTTACCCTCTTCATGTCGGAGGAGTATAAGCAAACCGGTGCTCTTTTCTGGCCGGATTTGTCCGGCATGAAACAAACAACGGATGATCTTTTTGAGGTGTTTGGTGTTACATCACAGCTCATCAGGCAGGATCCCGAATTTGAGTCGGGACAAATCGTCCTCGATAAACGCCGGTGCTGGAAAGCTCTTCTTACCGTGTGCCTTGCCAACTCGGACGCAGAGCGTTTTCGGGATTTCTGCTACCGGCATACCCTGGGAGACAAGGATACTTTCAGGCTTTCCTTTCAGTTTGCCGGGCAACCCTATCATTTAATACGGCATTTTCCTCTGCAGGCCGGAAACATGTACGTCATCATTCCGGTTCCTTTGACGGACTTTACCATTAAAATCCAGCATGATCTGGGATCATTTTATGCTACGGGTATTTTACAGCACGATCCGGCCGGCAACCCCCTTTTTGCCCATAAAACGGTTTGCGAGTGGGATATTTACCAGCCTTTTCAGAATCTGCTCTACGTTGAAAACGCACACAGAGAAATTCAGCCTGTCCGGGAATTGGCTCAGCGGGAAAATGAAGGCTACGGATATCTGAAAGAATTTCATGCACGCTACAAGAAGTTTTTTGGAAGACAGTATCTCAGGCGATTCCGGGGATTGCTGGCGGTTGTTATTATCGCGTTTCTCAACACCGTAAAATACCGGCGAAGCGGACCGGCCTCAACATTATCTCAACAGCAACCAGACGAAAAAGAGAGCCGCAAGCACTAGCAGGATCATCCGGCCGTGGTAAAACAGGAACCCGAGAAGCCTGCTGTCCCAGGCATGCCAGCTGCCGCCATGGATATGCCGGACAATGGAGGTTGCTTCCTGGCCGTTGTAGAGAGACAGGGGCAAAATAAATATTCCCTTCTTTTCGCTGCAGTCATGGTATTGCCGGGTCAGATAGAAAGGACCCGTGGAGAGCATTACACGGAAATGACGCAGGAGAAGCGGGTGACGGCTGAATTTGCAGTGGGCCTTTCCGAGATTCTCGATCATCTGCAGGAAAAAAGGATGCTTCGGTTCGGACATGATGAGATCATTGGAAAACCCGAAGGGTTCTGTTTCAGGAATGACAGCCGGGTGAGACCGGAGAAAATCACAGTTGCGTTCGCAGATAATATCGAGATCGGAATAGATTCCCCCGTATTCATAAAGGATGAAATACCGGGCTGCATCGATCCGCTGAATGGCATAGGGGTAGTCCCGGTATATGTCCAAAAACCAGGGGTAACGCTCCTCAATGAAACGCTCCAGGTCGGAGTCGGTCCAGAAGATGTATTGCCAGTCTGGGTGAAGACGTTGCCAGGAAATTCTTGACTCCTTCCATTCGGGGGGGATGTCTCCGGTCTTCCATGTTTGATGAATAATTGCAGGTATCATAAAAAGTTCCGCTTTTCGTAGCCAGAAAAAATTTTTAGCAATGGCAAAATATTTGTCAGATTGCCAAATCAATTCTTTGTTGATACATAACAGCCAATAGACGAATTGTCAAAGAACGCTTGGATTAAAAAGAGTGTCTAGGATAATGCCAGTGATGACGATAATGACAGCAGCGCCAAAAATCTTCCTGACCATTGACATGGAACCGGACTGTCCGCCATACCTTAACACCTTTCGTGGAGTTACGGAAGGAGCCAGACTGCTTCTTGGTCTGCTTGAGGAGGAAAACGTAAAGGCCACATTCTTTGTCACCGGACAAATTGCCAAGGACTATCCCGACATTATCCGCGGTTTGATTACTCAGGGACATGAAGTAGGCAGTCACGGCTTCAATCACAGCGATTATACGACTCTGGATCGCGCCGGTGCACAACGGGACATTGAGCTTTCACTGGAGATACTAAGGCAATTCGGTCCCGTTTATTCCTTCCGGTCGCCTTATTTGAAGTTTCCGCAAACCTACCTTGATCTCCTGGAAAAAGCCGGCTTATCGGTTGATTCTTCGCAGGCTAAATACAAACCATCCTACCTGCAAAAAACCCGGTCGACAACATTGCGGCGAATCCCCGCGTCGATCACGTCATCCGTTTTGCGCCTGCCTGCCTGGATCAGAAACCGCTGGCTTGGGGCCCTGGAAAGCCCGGTGGTTTTATTTGTTCATCCCTGGGAATTTGTTGATTTGCGGAAGGAAAACATTCCTCTGGATTGCCGTTTTAAAACGGGTGGGGCCGCGCTTCGTTGTCTTCAGGAAGTCATTCAATTTTATAAAGAGCGCAACTTTCAATTTAAAAAGATGCAGGATGTCCTGACGGAGCCGTGCGATGCAGGTTCAGGGTGAACTCATAAACGAAAATAAATAATTTTCTTGACATTATGGCAGCGTTTCTTTATGAAAACAGCACACATTATATTTTGGAACATTCGGTAGCCATAAAATTCGTAAAGAAAGCAGCAAGCAGGGTGCAAGCGTGGTTTTTTCGGGTTATCATCAGCAAAATGGTACAGCCATAAGACAACATTCTTGCGTATTTACCCCCCCCGAAAATATTACTCGGTAGCCGTTTATGTCAGCGATTGTTCCAATCACCAATTTCCAATAGCTTCATTAAATCACCATCAACAATTAAAAAACCGGTGCGGGGCGCTTGCCTGATGAATAGATATTATTTTCATGCAGCAAATCATCCGGTCCTTCGCAATATGCGGGTGTCGCCTAATGGCAAGGCGCTGGACTTCAGCTCCAGATTGGAACACCAATCCACTACGCGGGTTCGATTCCCGTCACCCGCTCCAGTGATATAGCAATGCCGGCAAAGATTATAGAATTGACAGGGCAGGTTAATATATTTGTGAAAGAGCAGACAGACAGGTTGAGGCGCATTTTGATTCACCCCACGGCGCGCCGTGAAAAAAGCATTGCAGGGCAGAACCGGTTTGACCTTTATGCCAAAAAGGGTGAAGCGCTTTATTGCCTCCAGTGCCTGTCGTTTTTGCAGCGCCTGGGCATTGCCGATGATCCAAACCGGTCGCTGTATTGTTTCAACTCCCGCGTTTACATGGCGGACTTTATTGAGCGGGTGGGTGTGCTGCGGCTTTTGTCCGTCAGCCCCGCCTACATGGAGAAACTGGGCGAGAAAGAAAAAGGAAACATCAGCAAGGCGGTTTTCTACGTCCTGGTGGCGCTGGCGGATGAAGCAGACAAACAGAAAGTCATGGACTGCCTGACCATGCGGTATTACAGCTACCTGCTCAACAAGTTTTTATTTTCGCACCGTTCCATTACCATCAATTACAAAGCCATGGTCGAGGGGCTGCTCAAAAGTGATTTCCCCAAACTGGTCAAAGAGTCCTTTGGCGAAAATACGGAAGGCGCATACTTCAAGCTGCATTTTAAAAAGCAGCTTGTTTGCGAGGAAACGGGCAATTCCATCAAGACCATGCGGAAAAAAGGATACAAGGAACTGCTGTTCCATATTATTGATTGAAAAAAAGCTCCCCTCTTTTTCAAAGAGGGGTTGGGGGAGATTTTAAAGGCTGGAGCAACCATCCGGCATTCGCCGGACATGTTCTGGTTGCTCCGAAACGTTTCGGTTCAAGCGAAGGACGCTTGAACCAGCAAAAAAATGTCATTGCGGGAAGTTTACCCGATGCGAAGCACCGGGTTATCAATGGAAGAAACACAAGATGTCATTGCGAGCAGACCCTTGGTCTGCGTGGCAATCTAAGCATCCCGAGATTGCTTCACTTCATTCGCAATGACCCGTTTGTTGCACTAAAGGCACACGTTGCCCTGAACAATAGAATATTTAGAAGTTGTAAAAGGTTTGGAAAATATAAACGGCATCAAAAAAACTGACATAGGAGGTTATTCACCATTAAAGCCGCCGGAGAGTCGGAATTGCACACTGACGGAATCCGGGAAGGCTCAGGTTCAATGCCAAGGGCAGTCGAAAAAAGGCTGAATGGCGGTTATCGGGTGGCGACGAAGGTTAGACTGGTTGTCTTTCAAAAAAGGGTCACTTGGGTATTCCGTTTCTGCACTTCAGTCGTGGCGCCCCGCGCTTTGGCCGCATTAATGCTCTGAATGACGATATGACAGGATAAACAATGCCGGATCAAAAGGAGTAAGCCGCAACAATGCAGCAAAGGAAGAAATTAACAAGCGCTGAAAAAAACAGAAGACTGAAAAAGCGGCAAAAACGCGCCGCCTGAAAGCAAAGCGTCAATAACGGCTGACCATCATTGACCGGCAGGGCGCTGGCCGTTTTAACGCCCGTTGTTTGTGCCGGTATTATCAGCCAGTCGGTCATGCCCGTAGGCGCAGCCGATCAGGTGGCGAACAAATGAAATTATCTGAATAACCGGCCATCCGCGTATGAACTGGCGTTGCAGGATCAAAACCCGCAAAACCGGCAAGACACCCCGATCAGCCTTCCGCCGTTAAAAAAGGAAAAATATTTTAACGAAGGCTGAGGCCTCACCTTTGCCGAAATTAAGTACAATAGCAGCCTGGGCCTTTTGGGCGATGTCATGATTGCCCATATGCTTGGTGAAAACTTCGCCGTTGCCCTGGAAGGCGAGGGCGGCGCAAACCACCAGCGAATTTTGGCCACTTTGGGTACTGAGTTTGCCAAAAGGCACGGCATCAAAGTAACCGGCGAATATCTCCGGCAGTTGATCGATTTTCAGTTCGTGTCCGGCAGCGAAGAAGAACGCATCGGCCAGTTCGGGGCCGGAGTAAACTATTACTACAAAGTCGATAAATGAATTCTGGATAAAATAGGCGTCACGATCAGCTACTCGAAAGCGGAAGACAAAGAATTATCAGCAAAGAACTATTTTATCGATACCGCCACCGTTTATGAATTATGGAAAAATAATAGAAACATCGCCGGTGCACAGAACATAAAATGATCCCTTAACCTCGGCCTTAAACCCTGGAAATGAGGGTATCTGCTGTTTGACGCAGGCTATGATCAGAACACCTATCAACAGAAATATTCCACCGACAACCTGGATTATTCCAGCGCATTGTTCAAAGGCACTTTTTCTCAGGATATAACGAATGACTTAGAATTAAAACTATCGGCGGGTACCAGCGCCAGTGAAAAATTAAGCACGGAATTGCAGATCAACTGGAAAATAATCAACAATGTAGCGGTTTATGTCAAAGGCGGCTACACGCATGTTGACTATCAACAGAGCGGTCTTACCGATCAATACGATAATATTTGGACAGCAGGGCTGGGCTTGCAATGGACGTTCGGCGGCGCGGAAAAAACCGCGGCAAACCAAAATGATCTCGATAACAAACAAAGCAGCATTGCCGCAGCCGCTGAGGCAAAAGACCATCAGCAATCGGCCGGCCGCAAATCCGGAAAGCTGGTTGCCGCCAACTTGTTGCAGGAAGTTGCCAAAAATCCCGCGATCCGCTCCGATCGGGTCATGGCGGCTGCCGACCAGTCCACCACAAGGCAAGTTTACATAGACAAAACATTGCTGCCGGCAGGAACGTCCATTAACACGCAGACCGGCGATATCAGCGCCGCGGTTGCCGCGGGCACGATTACCGGAATAACGAAAAATGGGGCTGCGTTTGTTAATACCGGACAATTTGCCATCGTCTGAACAGCATTTACCATTTATACGGCAAAAATTGCGGAACCGGTGGTTGGCGTAACCGATACATATGTCATCACCACCAGCGCGGCCCAGACCATCACCGTTGTCGTGCAGCATGGCTCTGTTAAAATTGTAAGCGTGACCGTTTCGGCAGCGGACGCGACAGCGCCAACGACCACGGCTGCACCGTCCGTCAGCGGCACCACCGATACGGCGACGACCCTGAGCATGACCATTGATGAAAACGGGACGGGTTATTATCTGGTTAAACTGGCCACCGATCCCGCGCCAACGGTTGCAGAAGTAAAAGCCGGAACAAGCTTTAATATGACTGCCAATACGGCGGCAACGGTCAATATCACCGGTTTGACGGCCGGCACCAATTACAAGATATACACCATAGCCAAAGACACGGCGGGTAATTATCAGGCAGCCACCCAAAATGTGGCAGTTTCCACCAATGCCGCAGTGGACACTACGCCGGATGCTTTCACCTTTACCGATCAGACGAATGTGGCCTTATCCACAGTCATTGAATCGGCGGCCATCACTGTTTCCGGCATTAATTCCGCCACGGCCATTTCTGTTACCGGCGGCGAATACAGCATCAACGGCGGGGCCTGGACGTCGGCAGCCGGTACCGTAACAAACGGCCAGACGGTCAAAGTGAGACATACGTCATCCGCCGCCAACGCGACGGCGACCAATACGGTGCTGACGATTGGCGGGGTATCAGATACGTTTACCAGTACGACAACCGCTGGCGATACTACACCAGATGCATTTACATTTACAGATATAACAGATTCAGGCTTATCTGAAAATCTGGTTTCTAACACAATCACTGTATCTTGAATTAACACGGCAACAACTATCTCTATAACTTGATGAGAATATGTGATTGATAATTGAGATTTAACGTCTGCGTCTTGAACGATCTCAAACTGACAAACAGTCTGGTTAACATGAACAAGTGCTTGAACATATTCGACTGCAAAAAATATTGTGCTGACCATTGGCTGAGTAAGTGACACTTGGACGATGACCACTTTGGCTGATAGCCCATAGCCCAAAAGTTAGGGAAGGAAGGGAAGAAGGGGAGGCCTCAAGTATTTAAGTTAACGTTTTGGTCTGCTTCGTCAAACTGGTGCATCCCGAAATGTTTCGCATCGAAGAAGGACGCTTGAACCGGCAGAGCAATTCACACCTGACCGTGTGTCTCCTTCAATTTATCGGAAAAAAGTTCGGCTATGAATTGCAGTCTAAATAACACAACACCGGAAAGGAAAAAATATGTCTGACAATAACAGTAGTCCCACGTGCGAAAAGGATGCATTGCTAAAGTTTATTGAGTTTAAAATTAATTCTAAACGCGCTGAACTCAGCATGCCGGGATGGACGACCTGGGCAATTTTAGGTGCAGTGTCTTCATTAATTTGGCTTTTACTATCTGTTATAGAAACAGAAAGTTTATCCAAAATAACGTTGCTCAACGTAATATTCATTATTGTTTTCTCTTCTTTATGCATCGATCTATGTTTTGCCATAACAAAGATAGCCAGCTTCTTCTATCCAAGAGGTCTCCGGGATACAAATCGTTTTACAACATTAAGTTCTGCATATATGGGTTTCTGGATTATCCTATTTGTGAGATCATCCATAATTTTGTATTTACTAAGTTATCTGCCATCAACAGCGGGCATAGGCAGCATGTTGTATATTAGCAGCTATTTTTTTGTAATAATTACCCTGTTGATAACCGCGGTATTCGTTCTACTTTCTTTATCTGAAATACCAATGCCTGAAAGAATAAATCCTAAAGCTATTTACAAATATCTTTTGCATTTGATAATTTCATTATGGCTTGCTTCTGGTTTTTTTTCAGTCATCAACTTCGCAATTATCCTTTATGAAAAACCCATATTATCAGTCCCTGAGTTGAAGGTCGGATTAATCTGCGCTTTATTGCCATTATTAGTAATTCTATATTTAATATCAATACCTCAAACATATTTGCTGAAAGTACTTGAAGACATTCATGGAGAAGTCGCAAATGATAAGATAACGACAAGTGATGCAAAAACACAAATTGATGTTATTTTATACGGATTAACTTTATCCGCTGTTTTGCAAGGACATATATCAAGCGTGTTAGAAGCGCACAATCGTTTGCGCGAATTGATGATAGAATATCGTTTGGCACTGGAAAAATTTAATGAGCATATGCTGGATAAAACCAATATATCCGACAGGACATTTAAAATATTAAAGGAAAAACCAAAGGAAATGAGGCTGGCATTTGAAAAAGCAGAGGCAGTAAGAAGAATACTTGAGAGGAAAAAAGCATTAATTAAATATATGGATAAAGATAAAGAAGATGAGATTAACAATCATCTGAAAGAAATTAATGAATCAAATAATAAACTTTATCACGAAAGTCTTAAAGCAGAAGAACTGCAATATGAAATAGTGAAGCGGGCTGGAAAAAGCTTGGCAGGTGCATAAGTACAACGATGGGGACAACCCACAATATGGCAATGTATGGCAATGTAGAAATGGGGAGACCCTCAAATATTTAAATTGACGGTTCAGTCTTTTTTACAGGCCGGCCCAGTCGCAACCATCCGGCATTCGCCGGACATATGTTGGTTGCTCCGAAACGTTTCGGTTCAAGCGAAAGACTCCTGAACCATCAGAAAGTCTGTCATTGCCTTGCGAATGGCAATGAGACAAGGGAATCCACGGAAAAGAAAATCTGGATTCACCCTAAAGGGTACAATTGCCTAATCAAGTTGGGCAATGACGACCGGAATATGTAAAAGGTTTATAAAATAAATAACGGCATCAAAAGAACGGGCATAGGAGGTTATTCACCATTAAAGCCGCCGGAGCGTCGGAGTTGCAACCCGACTAAATCCGGGAAGGCTAAGGTCCAAGGCAGGAGGCAGCCATAGGGAAGACTGAATGGCGGTTATCGGGTGGCGGCGAGGGTTAGACTGGTTGTCTTTCAAAAAAGGGTCGCTTGGGTATTCCGTTTTTGCACGTCAGTTGTTTTGCCCCGCGTCGCCGGACCGCATTAATGCGCTGAATAATGGCTATGACCGGAGAAAAGATGCCGGTTGTGCGGAGGTTGCAACGTGAACGGATGAACCAAAGGCAGCAGTAAAGAAAAAGTAATGGCGACAATACAAAATGCCCTGGCGCGTTATGGCCAACCGGCAGGACATTATCCATCTGAAACAGCAAGCCCGGCTTCGTCGGCAAGGGCCGCCGGACAACCGGCGCAGGCCGAAATGACGCCATTTTGCGGTATGCATCTGCTCAAGATAGCCAACTACTGTTTTGCCGGGTTGATCAGTCAGCCCATATTACAGGCGTCGTTTATGGAATGACTTCACAAGGTCATTTTTCCCAACGGCGCGCAAATGGATCTGTTTGCCGCACCGGACGGCGGCCTGCTCATCCGGGATATGGTGCGCCTTTATAATGAAGGCATCCCCTGCCAGACGCCGAAAAAGGAAAAAAAGATTTTCATCTACCGGTTTATTTCCGATCTTGATTTGTTTTTCCCCGCAAGCGATGCGGATGGTTTGACGGGCAGTATCCTGTGCGACCTTTTGCTGCTCAAAGAAGGGCTTGAGCCGGTTTATTTCCATCTGCTCAGGGAAAAATATCACGATGCGTTATGCGACGCGGCAAACGCCGCGCAAATCACATGAAATATCGAAGCGCTCTATGCGGCCATTGAAAAACGGCTGATGCCGCCCGGTCATGCCCCATCGGATGGCGAACGAAGCGGCACGGCGTCTGTCAAAGGGCCGCTGGAAAAAATGAATGACATCCCCTGAGTGAAGGTTGATCCGGCAACCGTTTACGCGCTGCAGGAAAAGCTCAAGCCAATTCTGGATCAGATCGACGCGCTGCGGCGGCCATTGACTACTCAGGACGTCCGGGCGCACCTTTACGCCATCGTCGCGACCAGGATGCAGAGGTACAAGACCCGGTTAGCCGAAAGGCACAAAATCAAAAAGCGCAAAACCGCCGAGATTGAAAAAATGTTTTCCACCGTTGTCTCCGATATTGCCGACTTTGCTTACACGATGTATTTGAAGGAAAAAATCCCCCTGTCCGATTTTTGTACGCTGCATAAAAAAATTTATCCCAAAGGCCTCTGGTGAGCAACTTTCTCGAACGACTTCGGGGAATCCTATGTAAAACGCTATCCCGCCGGGGAATTCCGTCAAGAGGATTCGGTGGGCAGAAGCGGCTCTTTATATCTGGAACCGGAACATATCGCATCCGCCATGACGGACATTCAAAACTTTCTGGAAAACGAAAAGAGCCTGCACAGCCTGATCAAAATTATTCTGTTCGTGTCCTTTGTCTGACACACTCATCCTTTTCATGACGGCAATGGCACGATTGTCAGAATATATGTGGCCATTTTGCTTTTGCAAAGTGGTTATTTATACACTGATAAATTGAATGACTTTGCTTGAAGTAAGGCCACATGGGGCTTACTTAGGGCAATCAGACAGCAAGGTGATTATGAACGCTTATTTGAAAATTTTCTGCAAACATTTTTGGTAAATAAATATGAATAAATATATGGCTCTTGCTTATGCTGAAGCATTGAAGGCAATGGAAAAGTGAGATTACCCAATTTGAGCAATTATGCTTGACGATGCGTGAAATATCATTAGTGGAAGAAATGAAAGAAATACGCAAAATAACAGAAAATCTCATGCTGAAATAAATCTTATTAAGGCAGCAACAAATCACAGCATAGCGAACAAAATTTTATATGTTACGCTGGAGCCTTGAAAAATGTGTACAAATGCACTTTTAGAATTTTGAATAAAAGAAATTAATTTTATTTTAGAAGATCCTTTCAAATGAGGACTTAAAGATTTAAAAAATAGTGAAATAATTGTAAATCAATATAATGATGAAAATAATATGTATTTGAAATTATTACTTAATTATTTTCCATCACATGCATATATTAAATATAGAAAATATTATGAAAAAAAGTTGATTGATGCCATTGACCTAAATATGTCACAGGTATATCCGCGGCAACTTAAAAAAAGCGGTCATTTTTCGCATAGAACGGTAAGGTAATTTATGTCAGAATTTTTGTGATTATCGACGTTAGCTCTACTTTTTTGATTTACTCAAAAACTAACAGATGCCCATCATGAACATTGATTGAATTTTTTTCCTTTTGCGAAAATATTCTTTTGATTTGTAGCGTGAATAATTACTTTCATTCTTATTTCATATGATGAAGTATTATTGGTGACCTATTTGTCTCTTTTATTATATTGGTTGTTTTTATTAAAAGTTGATAATCACGGTCACATGATCACTGCCATCTTTATGTTATTTTGAGCCTTATTTTATTGAAATACGCATTGAAATTTTCCAATATTTCAAATTTTAAATATGTTTTTGTGATATTTACTGTTAAACTTCGTGCGAAAAGATTTACAAGTCAATTGCTTGGCTTGATTATTCAATTATAGAATTCATTTTTTTATTCCACCAATAATATATGCTGCTTATTCCAATAATATTTATGCTTTCACCATGGTCGTATTTAATCTAATATGAACGTACATAGCAGTGTATATTTTTAAAATTAAATAGCGTCGGCACCTGGGACGCTCCTGTACTGGTTTTACAAACAGAAAATTGATTGCCTTCCCCATATTATGGCGGCCATCATGATGCTGTTTGGCGTGTTTCTTTCCAAAGGCGCCTGGGCGTTTCCCCTGTATCCGGTGCTGGGTGTGTTTGCCGGTTATGTGGTATTGGACTTTATCAAGCATCATCATCATTGGCCTGTCTTAAAATCGTTTTTCGACCATCGCCTTCATTTTCACCTGATTCATCTTGTGTTTGCCCTGGCCGTCCGGGATGTTTACGGATACAGCAGCCTGTTTTTCGATTTGCTAGGCACTGCCGTAGCCACCCGTGTGTTTTCCATCCCGTCGGATGGGGGACAAAAAACGTTTGGAGAATAATTCGTGCAGGCGGGCGCTACGCAAAAAAAACATGGGTCCGACCGGTTCACAGGATAACAGCTTCTAACCTTTAACCTCCAAGGGATTATTTTACTTGACTTTTCAGGGATATTTTCGGAACATGGCAGCACATTTGTTTGTCGCGTATGGAGATATGGCCTATTGAAGGAATCAACCAACATAATATTTCGCACGCATGCGATCCAAAGAATGTTCCAGAGAAGTATAAGTGAAAGTGATGTGCGAAGTATATTAATGAAAGGCGAAACGATCGAAGGATATGCTGATGACACGCCGTATCCAAGTCGGCTGATTCTCGGATGGATTGGCCAAAGGCCCATCCATGTTGTTGCGGCGGATAATATGATGGATAATGAGATAATCATTATTACTGTTTATGAACCTGATAAAGAAAAATGGTCGGATAATTTCAAAAGGAGGACCATATGAAGTGTGTAATTTGTAAGCAGGAAGAAACAGTATCCGGAACAACAACGGTTACTTTAGAGCGTGGAGAATTTACTTATATTGTCAAAGGTGTGCCGGCGCAGGTATGTCCAAACTGTGGTGAGGATTACGTATCGGAACAAATTACATCTGAATTGCTGAAAGCTGCCGAGCAAATGGTACAGTCCGGCACGCTGGTTGATATTCGTCACTATTTGGCGGCTTAGGGGAAAAGGGAAAAGAGGGAAAAGGGACCCTTAAGTTTTTAAGTTACTATTCAAGGAACGGGCGCTAAAACCAGCCGGATAAATTACAGATGACCTTCCTTTAAACTACCCTGCCATTCTCAGCGGATGTACTTCTCGGGAAACCTGCGCTGAGAGAGCATCTTCTGCGATATCCATGTCATAACGACTTTGCAAATTAATCCAATACCGGGGCGCCTGACCGAAATATCTTCCTAATCGTAGCGCAAGCTCCGAAAGAGAATGGGGACACCCTTACGGATTTAAGTTGACGGTTCAGTCTGCTGCGTCAGACTGGAGCAACCATCCGGCATTCGCCGGACATGTGCCGGTTGCGCCAAAATGTTTCAGCTCAAGCGCAGGACGTTTGACTTCAGCATAGAACATAGATCGCTAAAGTTGCCGGTCGATTACCGATCTTCTCTTGTATGCCAGATACGCAGCACATAGATATTTAATTCCTGGATTTCGTAGCGTATCTCGTAATTATTTACCAGGATGCGTCGAACTTCACGCGGTGCGAACTCGTCTAATTTCTCTCCGATACGCGGATTCTCGATGATGCGACCCGGCGCCGTCGTAAGCGCCTGAACGATGCGGGCGGCGGCCAGCGCGTTTACCGGTGCCAGAAAATTGTAAAGACGCGCCAGATCGGAAAGCGCCTTACTTGTCCATTTCAGTTCCATCATTGTGGCAACGGCAGCGGATTTTCTGTGCCAAGACTCTCCGCCCACTCCTGGATATTCTTATGGGCAATGACGCGTCCGGCATCGACATCGCCCAGCGCTTCCAGTGTTAGTCGCTGACGCTCTTCTTCCTGGTCCAGCCATGCGGATAAGGCCTGCTTGATTATCCATCCCCGCGAGCGCTCAAGGCGGATGGACAACTGGTCAATCTTCTCGACCAATGGCAATGGTACGTGCGCAGTCAACACTTTGGTATTCATGAGGATCTCCTATTTATTATTCTTATTAATCGTAATTAATCATAACGATTAATGATGATTAAGTCAAGAAAATCAAACAGACCGAAGAAGAGAAAAAAGGGGTACACCCTTAAGTATTTAAGTTGACGATTCAGTCTGCTGCGTCAGACTGGAGCAACCATCCGGCATTTGCCGGATATGTGCCGGCTGCGCTAAAACGTTTCGGTTCAAGCGAAGGA